>JANOSQ010000861.1:0-7377 GCA_031415915.1 Fimbriiglobus sp.
CCGGAGGAAGTGCTCGAATTCTGCGTCGCGGCGATCGCCAAGCCTTTCGGGACCTTGTTCCAACTGCTGTTCGGCGATGTCCGGATCAGTCCCTGCCCCGTCTGCAGGGGAGACGAAACCCGCCTCGACGCCCTCGACCACATCGGCCGGTGCTACGGCGGGTGTGGCAAAGTCACGCCCGCTGCAATCTTGGATCTCTTTCTGAAACCACGCCCGGTCAAGAAAGGAGGGCCAAAACCGCAAGATTGACCAGGACGAAGCCAGCATAGGCCAAGTGGTTGGCCACCTCGCAGTTGATCTTTCTCAATACGAGAACACCCGCCGGTAGCAGCCGGCGGGTGTTCATGAACCCCCTATTTCAAGGAGTCCACTTGTCACTGTCCATTGTACATTCCCCGAGCCCGGGGAGCAAGCGAAGCGCGCCCTATCGGTCGGGGCGAGGATCGACGGCAACGCCGATTCCACGGGTGCCGCGACTCAGTCCGGTCGCGGCAGGTCCCATCACAACTGTCGTTCAGGCGGCGCAGAGAGCTCGCCAAGCGACGGACTGCCACCGCAGCACCGCTCCTGCCCATCGTGTCATGCCGGCCGCAGCCCAGACGGGAGGCGCATGATGCCCAAGCGCTCCCCGGCGACGACCATCGGCGCCGAACACGCCGCTCAACTCGCCACCGCGATCCGTGACTTTCAGAACACACCGAGTCCGGGCTCGCGCGATTTGCCGTGTCTAATCGGTCTGCACGCCCCTCCGAAATCACAATTCGTCAACGATCCGGACAGTGTGGTTTTGGCCGCGATCAAACTGCTGGTCGAATCGGCCCAAGTCTTCGACTACAACTCGAACGTCGTTTTCGAAAACGGCTCCTTCGACGATAGTGGGCTCACACTTCACCCGCTTCGGACGGAATTCAGACTCGAGTACGGCGCCGAAAGTTTGCTCGCGAACCTCTTCATCTGCCGGCATGGCGACAATGTCTTCATCCCGCCTCGGTGGTTCCTGCAACTGCTTTTTCGCTCCGAATTGCTGCGCGGGCGACTGCCCCGCATCCGCACCTACGCCCGACGTCCGCTGTTCGACGAAAACTACAACTACTGCGCGCCGGGGTGGAATGCCGAGTCGGGCGTATTGATCCACGGCGCTCATGTGGAGCCCGCCTTGCCTGGGCCCCACAACATTTCCCTCCCGGCTCGCGACCGGCTCCCCCCGCATTTGGGAAAGATGCTGTCGGGCTTCTGCTTCAAGAGCGACGCCGATGTCGCGAACGCATTCGCCTTGTTCTTGACGGGGCTGCTCGCGAACCTGTTCGTGAAGGATCCCAAAGGCTTGTTCCTGATCGACGGGAACCAACCCGGCGTCGGTAAAACACTGCTCGCCCGATGCCTCGGGATGGTGCTCGACGGTACGGATCCACGGATCCTGACGTTCCTCTCGAACGACGAGGAATTCGAGAAGCGGATTTGCTCGCAGTTGCGGGGCTGCCCGCAAACCCTGGTCTTTATCGACAACGCCAAGGCGGGCGGCGGCAGTGCCGTGAGCAGCCGGGTCTTGGAAGCCAACAGCGTCGCGCCCGTGGTATCGCTGCGGATCCTCGGTAAGTCGGAGAACGTCACGCGGCCGAATGACTTGCTCTGGGTGTTGACGATGAACGACACCAGCCTGAGCACTGACCTGGTGTCCCGCGGCGTACCGATCCAACTCGCTTACGAGGGCCGCATTGAGCACCGCGCGTTCGCGGGCCCGCAGCCGATCGAATACGCCGCCGAGCACCGGCTCGAAATCCTCGCAGAACTCGTCGGCTGCGTGATCGCGTGGAATCAAGCCGGACGACCGAACGGCCCGCGGTCCCATCGCTCTGCGGTCTGGGGCGCACGGATCGGCGGCATGCTGCTCGTGGCCGGCTTCCCGGAATTCTTGGCCAACCACGAAGCCGCGTCTTCCTCGTTCAACAGCGAGTTGGAGGCCTTGGCGGCCTTGGCCGAGTGCGTCGTCCGCGAGAACGGGCCGTTCGTCGAACGGCCCACTACCCAACCTCCCCCTCACCAGGAGTGACCATGCCCAGTGATCACAGCAAGGCCCAGCCAGCTTCGAATTGGCGCCGGTACTTCACGGGCGTCTCGAAGCTCAACAGCTCGCTCTCCGAAGCGCCCAGCGAGCACGCGAAGTCGATCAAAATCGGAAAGTTCCTCAGCGGGTGCCTCGGCCGGCCGGTTCCGATCCAAGTGCACGGTCGCACGGGGGTGGCCACGCTTCGTTCCGAGATCAGGCCCAGTGGAAATACCAAGGCTTACTTCTTCGAAGTCGACTGGAACGCTCCAGAGGTCGAAAAGTCATCCTGCACAGAGCCGCCACTCGGCGTCAGCGAGCGGGATGAAAACGAAGCTCCGGTGATCTCGAAACCAGCGGGGGCGGGCGCTGCGGCGAAGGCCAAGCCGGCGAAGAAGACCCCGAAGGCCGCGCGATCTTCGCTGCCACCGGCGAAACCCCCCACGAAAGGCAATTCCGAACGGTGGGACTGAGCGGTGCCGTGGGATCGGTGGATAGAGCTCAGCCCTATCCACCGATCCTATCAACCCCTGTCGCCAGCCTGAAACTACAGGACTTTTGGAGATTTAGTGGATGTAGTGGATAGGTTGGCCTCGGTGAGAGTTGGAAGGGAACTTTCTTACTCTTCGACAGCGAGAGTTCCCAAGGCGAATGGCCGGGGGGGAGGCGTTCTATCCACTCTCCCACTCCGTTCCAAAACAGCCATAAATATCAGCCGTTTCACGCGATGGATAGGCGACGCGACGCTATCCATTTTTCCCTGGAGTACCCGTGCAAATCGCATTTGGAGAAGACACCTATCCCTTTGAGCCGTGGCGGCCCGAGATGGGCCTCGTGCTGAACAGGCTTTACTCATTCTGCAGCGGGACGACGGGGGTCAACGAAGCGTATCCGTGGCTCACGCCCGCCTACGTGATCGGCGCCGCCTTCGACGGCGAACGGGGCCTCTTTATCCGGCGTGATAGGCTCAAGGAGTTTTTCGCGATCCATGCGGATCCGAAGATTGTGTTCCACGGCGGCGCCTTCGAACTGGACGTGATCGCCACCGCATCGCTGTCGGCGGGCCTCTATGCCAGAGTCGACGTCGACCATGTGTTCGACACGCAACTCATGCACCGGCTGCTCGTCTTGGGCGAAAAGGGTCATGCGGCGAATGACAAGCTGGAATCGACCCTCAAGCGGTGCGCGGCGACCTACCTCGAGGAGACCTTGCCAGCCGGTCCGTTGGCCGCCGGGAACGGCGAAAGACTCTCGTTCGCGAGGTGGCTCGGGCGACCGACCAGTGAGATCGAACCGGATTATTTGACAGCCTTGGCCGTCAACGCGGTGGGGACGAGATTGATATTCGCGAAAATCCGAACTAGGACCAGAAATCTTCTCGCGGCGTCGAGAGATGTTTGGGGCTTCGTCTCCCCGCAGTGGCTGCAGGATTGCATCAACCGTTTCGGCTATCAGACCCATCATATTCAGCTCAAAGCGGCGATTGTGCTTCGATCGATTACGGCGAATGGATTGCACCTCGATGTGGCCCGCAAACAGGAACTCGAAAAGTCGCTCCGTACGCTGGTGAGCGAAAGGAAATCGGAACTGAGGGAGTACGGCTACTTGGTGGGCGAAAAAGGCTGCGACACATCGCTCCTGGCCGTCTTAAAGATCCGAGCCCGCCGCCGCCCGATCTTCTGTTTCCGATGACTCCTACGGGCCAATTCGACGCCACGAACGATGGGCTCCGCGACCTCGCCGACGCGGATCCGTTCGTGAGGTGTCTTCTGAAATACCGCGAAGCGGAAAACCTACTCGGTTCGTTCGTGGGCAAATCCACGAAAGGAGTGTTGCACCCCTCTTTCGACCCACTAGTTCGGTCGGGAAGGACGAGTTCCTCCGGCGACATCAACGCCCAGAACCTGCCGAGGAACAACGCGGTGCGGTCATGCTTTATCCCGAGCCACGGCCACGAGTTCATCGACTCCGACTACGCGGCCATCGAGATGGCCACGCTGGCCCAAGCGTGTTTCACGCAGTTCGGGCTCGATTCGGCCATGGCGAAGTCGATCAACGCCGGCGGTGATCTGCACACGCTCGTCGCGGCCAAAATGCTCGGAAAACCGGCCGATGACGTGACCCCCGACGAACGGCGAAAAGCCAAGCCGATCAATTTCGGTAAGCCGGGCGGTATGGGCCCGGAAGCACTGGTGGCCTACGCGAAAACGGCCTACGGCGTCGCGTTGTCGCCCGAGGAGGTCGATGCCTGGTCGAACGCGTGGTCCGACCTGTTCCCGGAGATGGCGGAATTCCTCGCGGCAGGCCGCGATACGGCCGCCGAACTCGCCGAATTGCTGGACCTCGCGCTGGCATCCCACCACGAATTGACGGGCGATGCCCGATTTCTCAAGTACGCAACAACAGCCGGTCTGGAGGATCGCCCATCCGCGATCCTCGGGGGCATGCTTTTGAAAGTCGCGAAAGTAGAGCATCCTTCGACCAGAAACGGAATGCCGTATTCCGTGGGGGACCGTGACTACTTCTGGACGAAACTCGCGCAGTGCAGCGATCGACTCCCTCAGGCCCAGCGGGAGTCCGTCCCTGCCCGCCGACCGTCCGCCACCCTCTGGCGCGCAGTCTGCGACCTCGTCGGACTGGCGCCGGTGTACACCTTCACTGGCCGCATCCGTGCGGGCGCCAACTACTGCGCCCGTCACAACACGGTGTTCCAAGGTCTGGCGGCCGATGGGGCCAAGCTCGCGCTGTGGCGACTGTGGCGGGCCGGCTTCCGCATCGTCAATTTCATTCACGACCAAGTGCTGATCGAGATTCCCAAATCGACACCCCGCGAGCGGATGGCGTATGCCCGGCGAATCCGCGACCACATGATCGAGGGCATGCGCGAAGTGGTGCCGGACATCCGGATCGATGTTCGCTTCGCCGCGTCGGACCGATGGTATACGGATGCTGAAGCCGTCGAAACCGCCGACGGCGAGGAACTCCAACTTTGGTCCCCGCCGTCGCCGTGACGTTCCGATTGACGGTCACACGGGATGAGACCGATATTCCTCGTCTCACGGCTCGCCGTCAAAAAACCGCTCCGCCCTCGTCGGCTTTCGCATCCAGATCATCGAGATGCTCATACCATTCAGGGGTTTGGCGTCTGACCCGTCTTAGCCTGCTTCTTCGAGTATCCGACGACAGCGCGGCCACGATCCGAGACGAACAAAACAGTGTGATTCGTCGGCCACGAAGATGGCGAGTTCGGGTTCAATTCTCTCTTCCTCAAAAGTGCCGTTCCTCTCGACGATTCGTGTCCGAACCTCCGCGAATTCCTCCACCACTTTCCAAGGTGGATTCTCGAAGACGACGAAGCCAATCGACATCCGCGCACGGATTTGTCGATTCGATGTCGCGGGGAGGGCTCGAGGGGGCATGCTGCTCCAAAAAGCTGCGAGTTGCGGAATTCAGTCCGGCTTCCAGTATTCGATTTGCGACTCCCTGCGTCAACGCGGTGGAGTACGAAGTCGGAATTCCTCGACGGGCGTTCAATTGTATTTCCGGAAACTCAATGTCTACCGTGACTGCAAGAAACTTCCGGATTCTGCGACATTCCGTCGATTGAGGATTTCTGTAGTGGCCCCACCGTCGCAGTTGGGTCATCCCCTCGTCGGCAACGGCATCCGCACGGTAGTGCCGTCGTCCAGCACGGCGATGAAATCTTGCGTCGGCACGTAGTGGCCGAGGAAGACCACCGCCGCGGTGGAATCCAGCTGCACGGGATTCCCGATGGGTCGCCAGTGATGTCCGACCGATCTCAGGATCTGAACCTGGTTCCGACCATTCGCGACCAACACGCAATTCGCCCGTAATAAGCAAACCACCGTGTATCCGTCGGGGTGCGTCGCCGACCCGTGCCGAATCTCCGAACCATCACCGGTGAAGCTCACTTCGCTCCGGTGAACGACACCTTCCCAATCGATCCCTGCGACGACCAGCGTGCGATCGTCAAGCGCCGCGCAATCGATCTTCGCCCGGTGGCCGAAGTTCGCCGGAGCCCAGCCCAGCCGTCCCGACCAAGCGACGGCCCAAGAGCGGGCCCCGCCGCTCGCATCCAGCCGGCGGTGGGCGACGAGTTCGTGATCCGACCAATCCCACAGCAGTCCGCACGCTTCGCCGATCCATTGGATCGTCCCGAAATCGCCGGCGAATGGACCGGGTGACCCGGCGAGAAGCATCTGGGCGTGGTATCCCAGGCGGATTCCGTCCGAAGCCACCACGACGAAATTCGCACCGACATCGTCGAAGCGGTACGGCTGTAGGTAGAAGTCGTTGGAGTTGCCCGGGACGTCGGCGGAGGCCAGCGCTTCCGCGATCCGAACTTTCGACCAGTCGAGGGAATAGGCCGTCAACCGCAGATGGGACGTTTGATCGACGAGGGTGTAGAGCGTGCGGCCGGCGTGATCGGTACAAAGGGCGACGAGTCCGTCTTTCCACTCTTCCAAGATCGTGGAATAGCCGCTCTGCAGATCCCACGCAATCACCGCATCGGCGGTGCCAATGAAGACGATGCCCGCGTCTCGTGCGTGAACCACCGCTCGGACTTTGCCCTGCACCAGCGGCTTCGGTTTGGGCAGTTCGAGTTGCGGACTCGCCCCGGTCGCGGTGGCGTAGGCCGCGTCGCGGCGGACACTCGTGGACCATTCGCGCGTCGAACCGAATAGCGGATCGATCCGAGCACTCATACGACCGGCCCCGCCTGCGCGGAGGTGTTCGGCGAAGAGCAGCCGCACGCGATCGCGGAGATCGGCCCGACGCTCGTCGGGTAGTACTTCCGACACGCTCAAAGCGTAGTTGAAGATCCGTCCCGCATCGGCGTATGCGGGCGGACCGTAGCGCCGCTCCGCTTCGTCGAGGAGTTCGTCGAATCGGCTGAGTTCGCCGGTCACCAGAGCGTCGTCGATCAAGCGTTCGCCGCAGGGTACGGCGAGCGAGCGGGCGCTGTCCCAACCCACGGTGTAATAGTCGTTGGCCGCAGTGGAATCGCCGATCTTGGCGCGGATCAAATCCCCGGCCTGCAAGTATTCGTGCCGCTCCGCCAGTTTGCCGCCCGCGCGGCGGTACGACAAACCCGCCCGCGTTTCGTCGCCGATTCGGCGCAGGAGATCGCCCGCCTTCACGTCCTCGCCGGCGCGCTCGTAGAGTCGCACCGCTTCGTCGAAATCGCCGGCCTGTTCAAAGACCGCGGCCGCGCCAACCGGGTCGTTCAATCGATCGCGCAGCAGGAGGGCTGCATCGCGGTAGCGGCCGCCGGTTTTGAGCAAATCGCGCGAGCCTTGCACGAACAACCG
>JANOSQ010000862.1:0-1958 GCA_031415915.1 Fimbriiglobus sp.
GGCACGGCCGACGAGAACGGCTTGGTCCGGGTGCGGGTGCCGACGCGATCCGACTCGACGACGATCCTAGTCAACGGCCTGACGCCGATTCTGACGCTCGAAGGGGGCGCCGGTTCGCTCATTTGGGAATCGTTGAACCTCGGCCTCGACCCGGCCCTACTGGACAGCGACGGCGCCTACCTCGGCGCGGCCACCGATTGGGGCACGCTGGCGGGCTCCTGGTACTTCAAGCCGGGCCACTTCGGATTCGTCGGCGTGGCGGTGCCCCCCCACCGCCGTGGGGGTCAGGGGGGCTTCGGCCCGAAAGCATCTTGAATTGAGAACGAAGCCAAGTGAGCTCGGGCCGAAGAAAGCCGTTAAGGGCGGATTTTGTAGCCCCGCTGCTGCCAATGCTTGGCGTATTTGCGTTCAAGGGCAAGCGAGGCTTGGGTTAGCTCATTAATGCGGCGATCAAGAATTGTTTTCTGTTGTTCGATCTTCTCGATTTCGGCTTTCTTTTCGGCGTCCGTCTGCTTTTCATCCTTCCGTAATTTGATCGTTATGCCTAAATCAATAGCTGCAATCAGTGCGGAATTGGTGTTAGCACGCTCCGCCCGAACTTTCTCATACTCCCAATGTTTGTCCTGAATTTCTTGCTCACTCGGGCCGCTGAAGGCGTAGACGGCCCCGCCGGCGACTGTCGCCAAAGTCAACATTACCCCGACGACCGCAGCGATGACCCACAGCGGCACCTTCGACTTAGGCCGGGACGCCACTTCGGCATCTTCCTCGTCACTGGGCATCGTCTCGGTCTCCGTGCGTCAGTTGTCGTGCCATAATCGCCCGGCCTAGCGGCGTTGCAAGTTGTACTGGCGCCGCAAAGACCAACAAGCACCTTATTTTATACACAATAATTCAGGTGGGTTGACTCTTGGTTTGCAAGCCGAGAGTCTATACGGGTGGTCGAACGGGAGCTAGCCCCTCTCCGGTTCGACCGCCCGGCCCGCCCACCGAGGACTAGAACGCGATGCCGGACACATCCCCCGAAGCGGCCCCGACCACACCCCCGACGTCGGAACCGCACGACACCACATTGGCGGGGCGTCCGGGGGGCTTCCCCAGTAGCACGGATTACCTCCCCGAAGGGATGAATCATCGGACGGCGACTCATTGGCCGGCCGCACAAAACCAGTTGAAGGCGTTCTTCGCCGCCCGCGACCGAGCGAATGACAAACTGGTGCACTCCTCACGGCTTCCCGAGGTACTGAAGTGCTGGTGGGTTCGCAGTTGGGCCGGCGAGTTCCTGTTCCGCACGGTCGAGGGGATCAATGCGTCGGTGGCGGACGTGCGCGCCCTGTATGAGTTCGGCCGAAAACTCGACCAGCTGGTCCGGTTGACCGGGACGCCGCCGGGCGACCATTACCCCCGTGACGCGGAGTTCACTTACTACGTCCACCCGTTCCTCCGCGAAGGGCCAAATGGTACGGCTGTGCCAGAACCGTTCGCGACGTGGAAAAGTGATTACAGAATCGCCGAACAAAATTCGCCGACACGCTTCCCGAGGATGAGCGTACGTGATCCGTCCACGAGGGTCTGCCTGAGATGCCACGAATTCCTGGAATGGGGAGCATTTCTGGCCGCGCCCGACGCCCTGACCCCGCAGCAGCGGGAAGAACTCGGTCACGTCGCGTATTCGGGGAGCGGAATCCGCGGCTGGTGCGATTTTGGGAGCACTTTCGGCGAGGTGTGGGGGACGTCCGCTGGAAGGATTATCGATCGGTTGCGAGACGCCGTGGTTGTCTTGTCCGACTCGCTCCATATCGGCGTTCAAACCGTGCCGCAGGAACTGCCGTTCGCCGATGCCTTGGCTCTGGTGTCACAATGGCTCGTAACTGCGGAGGATAAGTCAAGGATCAAAGTGGTTGTCGAAGCCGTCGCCAACGTCGCCCCGAAGGCTAAAGAGGGCGAGCCGCCGGCCA
>JANOSQ010000863.1:0-2419 GCA_031415915.1 Fimbriiglobus sp.
GGAAAGCCATCGGCGGGATCGTCTTCGCCGAACCGGCGGAGCGGACGTTCCTCGAAAGCGTCGTCTTCCCCGCCATCGGAGAGTTGGCCAAGCGTGAGATGGCGAGGGCCGCGGAGGACCCCGCGGTGCGGTTCATCGTCCTCGATGCCGCGACGCTGCTGGAAGCGAATTGGGGAGACTTCTGCGACCGGATCGTCTACGTGGATGCAGCGGAGGCCATCCGACGGCAGCGAGTGTTGAACCGCAGCAATTGGAGCGAGGCGGAACTCGCCCGGCGCGAAGCGGCGCAACTGCCGGCCTCGGTGAAAATGGCACGGGCCGACGCGGTGATTCTCAATGACGGGTCGACGAGCGACTTGCAAGCGGCGGTGGATCGCCTGGTGAAGGAGTGGGGCTGGATCGATGAAAAGGAATGGACCGATGGCTGACGACGACGTGCCGGAACCGAAACCGACCCGCAAACCCTCGAAGGCTAGGGCGAAGCCGCGCCCCGCCGCGGCGGAGGAGGCGGAAACGGAAGCTTCCACCCCGCTCGAAATTCCGGTGCCGCCGCCGCGGGTAGTCGAAGCTCCCCCACCTCCGGTCGAGCGCGTGATCGATCCCAATGAGCGCGGGTTCGACGCCGAGACCAACTCGCGCTACGAAGAAATCAAACGCGGCAACACGTACATCACGCAGTTGCAGCAGATGACGCTGGCGCAGTTGCAGGCCGGCGCCAACGAGGACAGCATCCCGCGCGAGGAATGGATCGGCCTGAAGAAGCAGGATCTCATCTTCCGCATCCTCAAGGAGCGCGTGAAGCAGAACGGGCTGATGTTCGGCGAGGGCACCCTCGAAGTGCTGCCTGACGGCTTCGGCTTCCTCCGCAGCCCCGATTACAATTATTTGCCTTGCCCCGACGACATCTACATCTCGCCGAGCCAGATCCGCCGCTTCGGGCTTCGCACCGGGTCGGTCGTGGCCGGGCAAATCCGGCCGCCGACGGAGAACGAGCGCTACTTCGCCCTGCTGCGCGTCGAAGCGATCAACCTCCACGACCCGGAAGTGCTGCATCAAAAAGCGCTCTTCCAAGACTTAACGGCCATCCACCCGGACAAGCGGCTGAAGCTGGAATGGGATCCCGCCGACTTGAGCATGCGAATCCTCGACCTCATCACGCCCATCGGCAAAGGCCAGCGCGGGTTGATCGTGGCCCCGCCGCGGACCGGCAAGACGGTGCTCCTGCAGCAGATGGCGAACTCGATCATCCGCAACCACCCGGAGTGTTACGTCATCGTGTTGCTCATCGACGAGCGGCCCGAAGAAGTGACGGAAATGAGCCGATCGGTGAAGGGTAAGGTCGAAGTCGTGAGTTCGACCTTCGACGAACCGAGCGAGCGGCACGTCCAAGTGACCGAGATGGTGCTCGAAAAAGCGAAGCGGCTCGTCGAATACGGCGTCGACGTGGTGATCCTGCTCGACAGCATTACCCGCTTGGGCCGGGCTTACAACAACGAACTCCCCGGCAACGGCAAGCTCCTCTCGGGCGGGCTGGACGCCACTGCGCTGCAGATCCCCAAGCGGTTCTTCGGCGCCGCCCGCAACCTCGTCGAAGGCGGTTCGCTCACCATCATCGCCACCGCCCTCGTGGAGACCGGCAGCAAGCTCGACGACGTGATCTTCGAGGAGTTCAAAGGCACCGGCAACATGGAAGTGCATTTGGATCGGCGACTGGTCGAGCGGCGCGTCTACCCGGCCATCAACGTCAACGAATCCGGGACGCGTAAAGAGGAACTGCTCCGCACCGACGAGGAACTGCGGATGATCCACATCCTGCACAAGGTGCTCTCGGACATGCACCCCGTGGAAGCGGTGGAGTTGCTCCGCAAGCACCTGAGCAAGCACAAGACGAATGCCGAGTTCTTGAAAGTCCTGACGCTGTCGTGATAGCTATCTCCGACCGCTGACGCGGCCGGCTCGCCAAAGGATCCATCCATGCTGTACGAAGGCAACTTCGCCCCTCCCGCCGGCCGGTTCGCACTCATTGCGGCGCGCTTCAACTCGGCCGTCGTCGATCCGTTGTTGGCCGGTGCCCAAGACGCCTTCGCGCGCCACGGTGTCCCGGCCGACCGGCTCGACGTGGTGCGCGTCCCCGGGTCTTTCGAGATTCCGCTGATCGCCCAAAAGCTCGCCGAAAGCGGGAAGTACGCCGGGATCATCTGCCTCGGTTGCGTCATCCGCGGCGAGACCGACCACTACGACCACGTCGCCGGGGCGGCGACCAACGGCATCCTCAACGCGGGGCTGAAGACCGGCGTGCCCGTGATCTACGGCGTGTTGACCTGCGAGACGCTCGAACAGGCGATGCATCGCGCGGGCGCCAAAGCGGGGAACAAGGGCTTCGAAGCGGCCGTCACCGCCATTGAAATGGCGAACTTGT
>JANOSQ010000864.1:0-4016 GCA_031415915.1 Fimbriiglobus sp.
CCCGACTCGCGCTGGGCGTCGAGGGAGTTGAACTCCTTCTCCAACCCCTCCTCGGTGCTCTTGCGCGTGTAGATGGCGCAGCGGATCACCGGGGCGATTTTAGCGGTCGTATGCGGGGATTTCATGCGTTGCTCCTTTGCAGTCCGAAGAAGAGGTAGCCATTGCAGTGCGAGCCGGTGATCGCCTTGGCGACCGCGGAGAGTGAGGGGTGCAGTTCCCCCTCGTGCTCGAAGCCGTCCGCCCGCACCTTCACGTGCAGGGTGCGGCCCTTGTACTTGCGGGTGAGCACCGTCCCGGGCGGGGGCAGCCGCTCGTCGGCCGCGAAGGGGAGCACCCGCACCGCGGCCTCTTCCTCCGGTGCAGGGGGTTTCATCGACGGCGGGTTCATCCGCAGGTCGGCCTCGTCGGCCAGTTCCTCGGCGCGCTGCCGACCGCGTTCGGACAGGCCCCCTTCGGCCTTGGCCTGCAGCCGCCAGGCGATCCGCTTGACCAGCCACGCCTTGTTGCGGCCGTTGGTCTGTTCGCCGAAGACCTCGCCGTAGCGGAGTCTTAACTGCGTCACGGTCATTCGCTCTAGGGCGGCGAACTCGCGTTCCCACTTCATCGCCTTCATGGATCAACTCCTTGTGTCTCGGGGTACTCGGGGTGCGTCAACCGGCGTGGACAGTGAGCGACTTGTCCGCGACAGCTTCAAGGGTCGAATTCGATGCTTCGGACGGAATTGCGGAACTGGGTTGGGCAGACAGCGCGGCGTGGTCGCGGAGCCTGCGCAGGCCGCGGGCGAAGATGGCGGCGACTTCGCGGCGGCGCTGGTCGGGGGTCAGTACGGACGGTGGCGATTCGGGACGCGGATGCGATCGCATGGGACGACTCCGGGAGGAGTGCCCACAGCGACGTCCACGGGGTGGCGGGCCGGCTGTCGGACGGGGAGAACGGGAAAAGCCTCTACTATGTTAATTGGCCGGTCGCGCGAGAAATGACGCAGGAAAATTGGAATCGGACCCACGAATTCGAGAATAGGAGTTTTCGCTTGCCCCGCCAGCAATGGCGCGTGAGGATACGCGGGTATGGACCAGCGCCGCATGAGCGAAGTCGACTGGCGGCGCCTCCGCCGCTTGGAACCGCTAATTCTGGAGCGGTTTTGCGAGCGGGCGTTGGCCGAGGCCGAGCGGGTCATGGGGAACGGGACGAGTTCCAGTGAGCGATTTCTGGAAGTGGTCCGCGCGGTTCAGGAGAGGCAAGACGAGAGGGAAGAGATCTTTGCCGATCCGAGACGAAGCGTCGCGTTCGTGAAGCTGGCGAGGATGCGGGCACTCGGCTTGCTGACCGACGAAGAGCTTGCTGGCTTCGGCGAAGAATCCCGAGCGGCAGTCGGCGTGCTTCTTGAACTGTGGTCCTAAGCCTCGACAGGGCTCAGGTACGATGCCCGTTAGTGGGATGGGATGCAAAGGATTTTTGGCAGCAGGCGAACGCAACCGGCGGTTGCGATCGGCTTTGAGCCGAATCCTACCGGCTCAATTGGGCGCCGGGATGGCATGAATACATTCTGCTCAATTATTAGTTCGGCGGCAGAGGAAGAAGGGGTGGCATATGCATCGCGTGTACATCTGCCTGACGGCCGCGGTCCTCGCTACCGGCTGCTCGACCCCTGTCCCAGAGGCGGCGACCGGGCCTCCAGCCGAGCCGGCCCCGGCAGCCGCGCCGACCTACTATGGTCGGGTCGAGACGGTCGAGGTGCTCTCGGACGGGGTGACGGCGGTGCTGGTGACGATCGTGGCCCCCGATCCGCCAGCACCGGAGACGCCGGCGAACGCCTTTAAGCGGAGGGCTCTGCCGAAGCTGTCCCTGCGGTTCCGGGCCAAGCCGGCCGTCGCGTTGGAGGCCGGCCAGCGGTTGAGCATCTGGTCCCAGGGGCCGGAGATTGAGACCCCCATCCCGATCCAGTATCCGGAGCGGGTGCGGGTGGACGCCCCGGCGCGATGAGCCGTCGCGCCGCCCCAGGAACTTCCTCTGACGGAGGGGCCTGACGGACGGACTCCATCCTCCTCAGAATGACCCAGGCGCGCGGGGTCCCAGCGGTCCCGTTCGACCGTGCTCCGTTTCTCACACCCCTCATTCGCGCATCACCACCTTTCCCTCGCACTCACTTCACGCCGGCACCGGCGCGCCCCTGGGCTTCAACTCGTAGCCCAGCTCCTTGGCCCGGCGTCTCAGCTGCCGCTCAAGCCGTTCGCGCACCTGCTCGGCGTAGGCCTCCTCCGTCTTCTTCACGTAGGCCACACCGTAGCGCACGAGGTGGTAGACGATCCGCGCCAGCTTGTGCGCCGCCGCGGTGATCGCCTTCGGCGCCCCGAGCCGGGCCCGCTGCCTCCGGAGGTAGGCTCCGAGGTACCCTTTGCTGCGGATCAGGCTCCACGCCGCCAGGCGGAAGGCGCGGCCCGCCCGGTTCTTCCCCTTGCGCGTGTGGCTCGACTTCACCTTCCCGCCCGTCTGCTTGAACTGCGGACAGAGCCCCAGCCAGCTCGCGAAGTGCCCCACGGTCGGCCACTTCGCGAAGTCGCTCCCGAGTTCGCCGATGAGCGTGAGGGCGTTCACCTCGTCGATCCCCTCGATGGCCGTGAGGTCGACCCCGAGGACGAAGTAGAGGGCGGTACGCACATCGAAGGCCGGGTCGTGCGGCTTCTTCCCGCGCACGCGCGGCTTGGGCGGCAGCGGCGGCAAGTCCGACTTGCGCCGCATCGACCGCAGCTGCGCCGCAATCTCCCCGTCGAGTTCGGCGATGATCTCGCCGTACTTCTCCCAGAGGCTCAGGCAGTGCCGCAGTTCGGAGACGAACTCGGGACGGTAGCGGCCGTCGAGCGCTTCGGCGATCTCCGCTTCGGCGCGTTTGCAGCGGTAGTCGCGCAGCTTCGCCAGCGCCCGCGGGTCGCGTTCGCCGGCGGCGATGGCGCGGATGATCTTGAGGCCCGTCACGCCGGTGACGTCGCCGAGCACTCGGGTGAGCTTGAGGTTCATGAGTTCGAGCGCCTTCTGCATCCGCTGGATGTGCTGGCCCGAGAGTCGGACGAAGTTGGCGCGCTGGCGAACGTAGTCGCGCAGGGTTTGCGTGGCTTCGTCGGGCTGGAAGATCGACGGCAGCAGTCCGTGGGCGTGGAGGCGCCGGATCCACTGGCAGTCGAGGCGGTCGGTCTTGGGCCGGCCCTTGATCTGCCGCGTGAACGCCGGGGCGGTCATCACGGTCTCGAACCCGGCCTCGATCAGGGTGAGGAACAGCACGTGCCCGTAGACGCCACTGGCTTCGAGGGCGACGGTGGTGACGCCGCACTCCCGCAGCCACTCGACGAGGCGGCGGAGACCGGGCGTGTGGGCGGGGAACTCGCGGATGGGGTCGGAGCCGTCCGGGGTCGATTCGACGCAGACCCAGTGGGTCGAGTCGCCGACGTCGATGCCGGCGGCGTGGGCGTGATGCACCGGCAGGGACGCGAGTTTGGCGCACGCCTCGGCCTCGCGGCGGGCGGCGTCGGTGATTCGGGACTCGGACTTGGGCGAGGGGGCCTGACGGAGGGACATGGGATCCTCCAGAATGGGAGACGAGAAGTGGCGGAGGGATCCGGCGGGGGAGTCGGCAGCGGGAACCAGCCGTCCCAACGGGATCGCACCCCTGTCAGCAGGGACAGCGGTGCGTCACCAACGAATGGGCCGAAAATCGCCCCCCGACCCAAGCGAACCAGCGGGCCGAGCGCGAACGCTCGATGCACCAAAAACGTGACGGGTGTGATCGCCGGACCCCGACGCCAAGGCTACGATAGGGGGGAACTGCCCCGAAGTTCCCGGTCGCGCGGGGGCCGGGCATCCCGACGCCTGCCACGAACCAGGCGCTGCAGATGTAACGTAGGATGTCAAGCTCCGTCCCCGTGATGACGGGGTTTTCTGTTGGGTTTCGGCCCCGACTGGCGCAGCCGTCCCCGAGCACGCTCGACCGTGCTTTTTTGCTTCTCTCTGGGATCGTCGAACCA
>JANOSQ010000865.1:0-3045 GCA_031415915.1 Fimbriiglobus sp.
CTGCGAAATTCACTCGGCGAAGATCACACGGCCGCGTCGGCCGCATTCTGTTCTTGCAGACCGCAACGAATGCTGTACCGGACTTGCGTCATCCGCGCTCGACGCAAGTCCTTGGTGGGTATAGCCTGTTCAGCGGATGGAAATCGAGTTCAGCATCTTGGAAATCTGTTCACGCGAGGGTGTGTGGTATCTCGCTGAACTCGATTTCCCGCACGCTACTGCAGCAATCCGCGCGTCCGCAAATATCCCAATACCAGCTTCTCGAAGGGCACTTGATTGCTCGTGAACAGATAGCTCATGCCCCGGCGGGTGGCGAAGGTGTTGACCGAGGCCCGGAAGGCGTTGAGCGTTTTCTGGTAGCGCTCGAGCAGCGGGGCGCTGATGGTCACCTCCGCTTCGTCGCCGTCTTCCAAATCGGTGAACTTCAAATCGCCCGTGTACGGCGGGGCGATCTCCTCTTGGGCCAAAATGTGGATGGCGTACACGTCGAGGTTGCGGGCCGCGAGGTAGCGCAGGCCGTCCTCGAAGCCGCCTTTGTCCATGAAGTCCGAGAGCACGATGGCGATCCCCCGGCCGCCGACGCGGAGGCTGAAGTTGCGCAAGCTGCGGTTCCAGTCGCCGCTGCCGCTCGGTTCGATGGTATCGATGGTCTGCACCATGCGCCACAGACTCGGCCGGCCGCGGAACGTCGGCGAGCGTGGTGACTTCTCCCCTCCGATGGCTTCGACCGTGACGCGGTCCAGGTTCACCAAGCCGATGAAGCCGAGCGCCGCCGCGACCTGCTTGGCATAGCGGAGCTTGGTCGGGGTGCCGAAGTTCATCGACTCGCTGTTGTCGATGAGCAGGAAGACTTGGAGATCCTCTTCTTCGAGGAAGAGCCGGATGAAGAGCTTTTCGAGCCGGCCGAAGAGGTTCCAATCGAGGTAGCGGAGGTCGTCGCCGACGGAGTACGGCCGGAAGTCGGCGAACTCGGAACCGCGCCCCTTGCGTTTGGAGAGGCGGTCGCCTTTCATCCGCCCCGCGCGGATCTTGCGCGAGACGAGTTCGAGCGTTTCCAATCGCCGGAGGAACTCCGGCGCCAAGAGCGGGCCATCGACGGGCAGCGGCGGAGCCGGGGCGGGTGTGGGCATGGGGAGTAATGTATCAGCGACCGGGGCCGAATCGATCCGTCGGATAGATCACGATGGCCTCGGCGGCGGCGTTCGCGGCGGGGTGCTTGTCGCGGTACTGCCGGGTCGTCGCGGAGCGGGCGAGTTCGTCGGGTTTGATCAACGCGTGCAACTCGCGGTGGATCGCCGAGAGCGCCTCGGCGTAGGCCGCCTTCGCGAACCCGTCCTTTTCGTCCGCGAACGTTTTCTGCAATTCCTTCCGGGCTTCTTGCAGGGGCTTCAGTCGCGGCGCTTTCGCATCCGGCTGCCGGCGGCCGAGTTTCGTCACGGCATCCGCGAGCCGCAACGCCGCAGCCGCTTTGTCATCCGGCGCGCCGGCGAGGGACGCTTTCAGCAGCCCTTGGATTTCGGCGATGGTCCCTTCGATGCCGTCGAGGTTAGGCGACTTCCTCGTGAAGTAACTCAAGACGCCGTAACTCTGGTTCAAGCCGTAATGGGACAACAGATCCTCGGGGTCGATGGCCAGCACTCGCTCGTAGGTGGCCACGGCCTTCAGCAAGAACTGCGTTTGCTCATCGGAGCCGGTCTCTTCCAATTGGGAGCGTCGGAAGTAGGCCTGGCCGAGCCGGTTCAACACGACGTAGTCCTTGGTGAAGTTCATGTTCCGCTCCTTCGGCTGGTTCGCCGGTTCGACGATCTTGGCGAACTGCGCCGCGGCGGCGTCCCAATCGGCGCGCGTACTCGCGTTCTCGGAGAGGGCCAAGCCGGAGAGCCACGCTTGCAGCCACCACGGCGCCGGCGGATCGCACGCACCGGACGCGGTGGCTTCTTCCGCGGCCTCCTTCAGTTTGCCGAGGTCGATGTAAACGCGCGCCAAGTTCGCATGGGCGTGCCACTCCGCGGGCTTCGCCCCGAGCGTGAGCAACTTCTTGAAGGCGACCTCCGCTTGGCGGAGGTTCCCCTTCTTGTTCCCCAAGCCCCCTTCGAGGTAACAGGCGATGCCGTAGTCGTTCCAGCGCTGCCACGGCGGATCGATGGGCGACTTCTGCTCGGCGACTGCGGAACCCGCGAGCGGCAGCGTGACCGTATCGCTGCAAATGTCGACGATCGGCAGCTTCGGCACCGGGCGGTTCAACGGCTTGTGGACGAGTTCCATGTAGGTTTGGTCGAACTTGCGGTAGCGCAAGCGCACCGTGAGTTCCACCGGCCCCTTGGCATCCGATGGCACCGTCAGTTTGTAATGGACCACGTTGGCCGCGCCGGGCGGGATCTGGTGATCGTAGAGCGGCGTGAAGATGTCCTGCGGGTTCCTTCGGTCGATGCGCTGGCCGTTTTTGTCGAGCATGTGGACGTTGATGAAGTGCGACCATTCGTCGACGGCGCCGGTGTCGTCCGGGTTCTGCGTGGCCCCGTTGCGGCCGATGACTTTGCCGTCGCACTTCGCCGTGAAGTCGACCCAAATCTCGTTGGAATCGACCGTCCCCTGCGAGAAGTGGTGGCCGATGTTGAGCGTCCGCACCACCGTTTCGAGCAGGTACGTCTCGCCCGGTTTCAACTCCGGCAGCTTGGGCCGTAACACCGTCAGCGATTCATCATCGACGCTGCCGTCACTCTTGAAGTTCTTGACCCCGAAGAGGTCGATGCGGAGTTTCTTGTCCTTCAAGAAGTCCGAGTTCAGCGCGATGGTTTTGTCGAAGCCATCCTTCATGTGGGCGTACTTCGGCTCGTGCTTCAGGAGTTCGAACAGGCCGGTGTTGGCGCCGGGGAAGCTGTGGTGGTGGACTTTGCGTCCGCCGGTGCCGTCGAAGTCCTTGGCGCCGAAGTCTTCGCTCGCCTTCAACGGCATGTGGCAACTCGCGCAGTTGTCCTTGGCCTTCTCGGGGAAGAAGAAGCTGCGGCTGCCGTTGCCCATGCCGGAGAGCACGAACGAATCGTA
>JANOSQ010000866.1:0-6438 GCA_031415915.1 Fimbriiglobus sp.
CCGCTCGAGTGGCCTTTCAGGTCGAACAGAAGCGTGCCGGTGCCTGCGTCCCAGACCGTCGCCGTCCCGTCATAACTGCCGGTGACGATCTTGGCCCCATCGGGGGAGAGACTCACGCTAGAGACACGGCCCTTGTGCCCCTTCAGGCCGAGCAAGGGCGTGCCGGTGCCTGCGTCCCAGACCTTCGCCGTCCCGTCCCAACTGCCGGTGACGATCCGCGTCCCGTCGGGGGAGAAACTCACGCTACTGACCGTGTCCGTGTGCCCATAAAGCGTGAAGATGCCCCCGCGGGTCAGCCGCTTCAGATAAGCCCACTCCCACCCGCGTTGGTCGGCGGGCACTTTGTCGAGTCGTTCGGCGGCCCCCACCACATCGCGATTGTCGTAGGCGGCGACGGCGAGCAGGTAATTGCTGATGCCGAGCCGATGCGTGAGTTCGTTGTTGGCCACATCGCGTTCCTTGACTCGCTCGGCTTCCTGTCTCAGTGCCGCATCGCGTTCTTGAACACGCTCGGCCTCGGCCAGGCGGGCCTTCTCTTTTTCAGCCGTCTCGTCGCGCGCGAGCTGCTCCTGCTTCCTGGCCTCTTGCTCCTGCCGCCTAGCCTCGAAAAGCCCCCAGGTCGTTCCGGCCATTCCCGCGACGAGTACGAACAGGACCAGACTCGCGGCTATCACCTGCCCCTTGTGCCGGCGGACGAACTTCTTCAGACGGTAGGCGGCACTCGGCGGGCGGGCCTCGACAATCTCGTCCGCGAGGTACCGCTGGATGTCCCGGGCCAGCCCGTTGGCCGTGTCGTAGCGACGGGTGCGGTCCTTCTCAAGCGCCTTCAGCACGACCCAATCGAGTTCGCCGCGCATCAGCTTCGACAGCTTCGCCGGCTCGGTGCCCCGGCACGCAGCGATGCTCGGCAACGTGTCGATGGTGCTGAGCTTCGCGCTCGGCTTGGGGGCTTCGACTTCGCGGACGATCCGCAGGATTTCGAGCAGCGCCGCCTTGCCGAGCGACTTGCGGTCCACGGGCGTCGAACCCGTCAGCAGTTCGTACAGCAGCACGCCGAGCGAGTACACGTCGCTGCGGGTGTCGATGTCCAGGTTGTTCAGGTTGGCCTGCTCCGGACTCATGTACTCCGGCGTGCCGACGACGGCCCCGAACCCGGTGACCAGCGTCATGTCGGTCAGCGACTGTCCGGCCGCTTTCGCCACTCCGAAGTCGATGACCTTCGGCACCGGCTTGTCGTCGTACAGGGCCACCAGCACGTTGCTCGGCTTGATGTCGCGGTGGATGACGCCTTTCATGTGCGCGTGTTGGATCGCGGCGCACACTGGCACGAACAATTCCAGCCGCTGGCGGGGTGTGAGTTTCCGCTCGTCGCAATACTGCGTGATGGGCACGCCCTTCACCAATTCCATCACGAAGTACGGGCGGCCGCTCCCGGTCGTGCCGGCGTCCAGCACCTTGGCGATGTTCGGGTGGTCCATCATCGCCAGTGCCTGCCGCTCGGCCTCGAACCTCGCCAGCACCGCCTTCGAGTCCATCCCGGCCTTGATGACCTTCACCGCCACCAATCGCTTGACCGGTTCGGTCTGCTGGGCCATGTACACGCTGCCCATGCCGCCCTCGCCGATCTCCTCGATCAGCTTGTACTTGCCGCCGAGGATTGCGCCGGCGTGCTCGTCCCGCGACGGGTGGTCGGACGTGGGCGCGGCGGAACTGGCCCCGAACGTCTGAGTCATGTCGTCTGCGGTGACGGGGGCGGATTCGAGGAAACTGCCCGCCGCGGATTTGGCCAGGAGCAAGTGGTTCAGCCTCTTCAGCCGATCCTCGTCGGCACCGCACTGCTCGACCAGAAATCGCGCCCGTTGTTCGAGGTCGTCGATATCCAGGGCGGCCAAAAAGAGATCGCGTTCACTCATGGATCGTACCAATGGATTAGCGTTTCTACCCCATTGGCGGATTTGCCGGGAAAATCACGCCAAGAAATCGGGAGAAAGTTTGGCGAATAGCCACGACTTGGCGTAAACCCAGAGCCGATCTGCTGTTCGGGGTGAGATTCCCAATGCCGCCGCCGCATCGGGAATGCTCATACCGGCGAAGTAGCGGAGTTGCACAAATTCGGCGGCCTGAGCGTCGACAGCCGCGAATTCGGCGAGAGCGGCGTCGAGGGCCGTGATGTCCGAATCGGGCCTAGCGGCAGCGATCTGTTCGGGATCGAGTTGGGCTCGCGCGTTGGCCCCGCCACGTTTCTCGGCTTTCTTGCCCCGGGCGTAGTCCACGAGGATCCGCCGCATCGCCACCGCGGCCGCCCGAAAGAACCCACTTTTGGAGGCAAATGAATCCGCGTTCAACTTCAACCACGCCTCGTTGACCAGAGCGGTGGCGTCGAGGGTGTGACCGGGGACTTCGGCGGCCATCCGCGCGGCGGCAAGCTTTCGCAACTCGTCGTAGACGAGCGGGAGCAAGTGGGCGGCAGCTTCGCGGTCGCCGGCTTGGGCGGCTTCGAGCAGACGGGTTACGTCGGGCATGGAGGTGAGTGTATCGACCCGACTCCGACGGGTACAAAGAAATGACGGCCGGCGTCAGTAGCCCCGCCGGACGGGTACGGTGAACCGAAGTGAATCTCAACGTCAACGGGACGGTCAACCGGCTTCCCCACGCACGTGGGGGTGAACCGAAAAGGTTATGGTGCCAGCATCACAACCTATTGGCTTCCCCACGCACGTGCGTGGGGAAGCCTGATCCGTCTCCGTAGGGTTTACCCGAGGATCTCGGTTCAGCACTTATGGAATCAGAACCGCACTTTCGTAAGCGTAGGTCGCGAGGTCAAGTCTCCCCAGTGGTTCGGTCAGGCTTCCTCGACTTCACCCTATGCTTTCACACTTCCGAGCATCGCCCTTATCGCGGCTTTGATCGGTTCCGAGAGCGTCGGCCACGCGGCCACGAGCGCGGCGAGTTCGGCGTCGGGAATGCCCCCTTCGGATTGTTCGCCACTACACCCGGCACTACACCCGGAGGGCGGGTTGAACTGTAAAATGTTTGCGGAGTTGCTGTTGCGTTGCGGGCTATTCAGTTTTTGGTACTCTTCGTCATGGTTCGAATCCATGCCGGGTAATTGAAAGTAGCCCCTGAAACATCAGGGGTTTTTTCGTTTCCTGTCCGACGCTTGCTCGTCCTAAAATGCTTTCGCCGAACCTTGGCGGAACTTATTTTTTCTTTGCAAGAAGCTGCTCTGGCTTTCCTCTGGAGCCGCGCCTACGATTCTTTCGAGCGGCCGTCATGCCTCGGTCCCGTACGGTATTCGCCCTACATCTCGATAAAAAGAGGTCGGATGGGATATATACCGTAGCCGTCCGGAGGCACTGCTGATACCCGCCCGTCTTTCGCTTTCCCCGACATCGGTCGGTGGTTACACTCACCTTGATGACCGACGTGACCCGATTGCTCGATGCGGCACAAGCCGGTGACCGCCAGGCCGCCGCGGCCCTCCTGCCGCTCGTGTACGACGAGCTGCGGAAGCTCGCTGCCGCACGTATGTCTTCCGAAGCCCCCGGCCATACGCTCGACGCCACGGCCCTCGTTCACGAGGCTTACCTGCGGCTCGTCGGTGACCAGCAGTTCGACGGCCGCGGCCACTTCTTCGCTGCCGCTGCGGAAGCCATGCGGCGGGTGCTGGTGGACCGCGCCCGCGACAGCGGCCGGCAAAAGCGGGGCGGGGGAAACCGACAGGTCGATCTCGCCGACATTCCCAGCCGCGCCGACGGCGACCCCGATCTGCTCCTGTCCCTGGACGACGCCCTCGCCCGCCTCTTGGCCGAAGACCCGGCGGCTGCGGAGGTGGCCAACCTGCACCTGTTCGCCGGACTTCCGATCGACGCCGCGGCCGCCGCCCTCGGCGTCTCCCGCGCTACTGCTTACCGGAACTGGACTTACGCTCGCGCCTGGTTGCAAGATGCACTTTCCGAAAATCCGTGAGACGGTTTCGTGGCGAACGGAGCATTGATGGGTGAACCCGGAGAACTCGCCATGCCCGCCGACCCCGCTGCCGCGAAAGCCTTGTTCCTGGAAGCCGTCGCCCTCGACGATCCGGCCACCCGCGCCGCCCTGCTGGACGATCGCAGCGGGGGCGACGACGCCCTCCGAGACCGCGTCCTGGCGCTCCTCGCCGCCAGCGACCGGGCGGTGGCGAACGTGGGAACGATGTCGTTCGTCGAACACACCGCAGACGCTGATCCGGACGCCGCTTCCACCGCCCATTTCCCCGGCAATGGCGAACGGATCGGTGCGATCCTCGGCGGCAGGTACAAGCTGATCGAGGAGATCGGCGAAGGCGGCATGGGCAGCGTGTACATGGCTCTGCAAACGGAGCCGGTGAAGCGCGCCGTCGCGGTGAAGGTCATCAAAGCGGGGATGGATTCCAAGGCGGTACTCGCGCGGTTCGAAGCCGAGCGGCAGGCGCTGGCGATGATGGATCACCCGAACATTGCCAAGGTACTCGATGCGGGAACCACCGAGTCGGGCCGGCCGTTCTTCGTGATGGAGTTGGTCAAGGGCGTGCCGATCACGGAGTATTGCGACGAGCGGAAACTCACGCCCCGGCAGCGCTTGGAGTTGTTCGTGCCGGTCTGCAATGCGATCCAGCACGCGCATATGAAGGGGATCATCCACCGCGACATCAAGCCGTCGAACGTCCTGATCGCCCTGTACGACGACAAGCCGGTGCCGAAGGTGATCGACTTCGGCGTTGCCAAGGCCGCGGGACAATCGCTCACGGACATGACGCTGATGACCGGGTTCGGCGCGGTCGTCGGTACGCCGGAGTACATGTCGCCCGAACAAGCCAATATGAACAACTTGGACATCGACACCCGCAGCGACGTTTATTCCCTGGGCGTCTTGCTGTACGAACTGCTGACGGGATCGACGCCGGTGGATCGCAAGAGCCTCGGCAAGGCGGCCCTGCTCGAAATTCTGCGCATCGTCCGCGAAGTCGAGGCGCCCCGGCTCAGCTCGAAACTCAGCACTATTGACACGCTGCCGAGCGTCGCTGCGTGCCGGGGCACCGAACCGGCGAAGCTGTCGAAGCTGATGCGAGGCGAACTCGATTGGGTCGTGCTGAAAGCCCTCGAAAAAGACCGCACCCGGCGGTACGACACGGCGAACGGCTTGGCCCGCGACATCCAGCGGTACCTCGCGGACGAGATTGTCGAGGCCCGCCCGCCGAGCACGGCGTACCGGGTGAAGAAGTTCGTCCGCCGGCACAAGGGGCAGGTGATCGCGGCGAGTCTGGTGCTGTTCGTGCTTGTGGCCGGCATGGCCGGGACGACAGTGGGGTTGTTCGAGGCGAAGAAGCAGGAACGGCTCGCCGTCGCTGCCGCTGACGAAGAGCGTCAGGCGAAGGATCGGGAGGCCGAGCGGGCCGAAGGGGAACGCCTAGCCAAGATCGACGCGCAGGCGAACGAAAAGCTGGCCGGCGAACGACTCGTTGAAGTCGAGGCCGAGCGGAAGAAGGCCGACGCCGCGAGAGTCGAGGCCCAGGCCAAAGAGGCCGAGGCGAACGCGGTGGTGCAGTTCCTCCAGGACAAGGTGTTCGCGGCGGCCCGGCCGAAGGGGCAGGAGGGCGGGCTGGGCGCGGGCGTGACGCTGCGGGACGCGCTCTCGGCCAGCGTGCCGGCCCTCGAGAAGGGGTTCACCAGGCAGCCGCTGGTTGAGGCCCGATTGCGGCTGACGCTGGGCAGCACGTTTGGTTACCTCGGCGAGTACGACCAGGCCCGCGACCAATTCGAGCGGTCGCGGGTACTCTTCACCCGGCACCGCGGCCCGGACCACCCGGGCACGCTGGCGAGCATGAACGGCCTGGCCCTCAGCTACGAGACCCTGAACCGCTCCGCCGACGCCCTCAAGCTGCACGAGGAGACGCTGGCGATCCGGAAGCGGGTACTACCCGAGAACCATCCGGACACGCTCCAGAGCATGATGGGCCTTGCCAACAGCTACGCGCGCCTGAACCGCCACGCCGACGCCCTCAAGCTCCGCGAGGAGGTGCTGGCGATTCAGAAGCGGGTGCTGCCCCCGGACCACCCGGGCACGTTGACGAGCATGAACAACCTGGCCAACAGCTACGCGCGCCTGAACCGCCACGCCGACGCCCTCAAGCTGCACGAGGAGACGCTGGCGATTCGGAAGCGGGTGCTGCCCAAGGACCACCCGGAAATTCTCACGAGCATGACCAATCTGGCCAACAGCTATCAGCTTCTGAACCGCCACGCCGACGCCCTCAAGCTGCGCGAGGAGACGCTGACGATTCAGAAGCGGGTGCTGCCCAAGGACCACCCGGACACGCTCAAGAGCATGCACGACCTGGCCGTCAGCTACGCGACCCTGAACCGGCACACCGACGCCCTCACGCTGCTCGAGGAGACGCTGGCGATTCGGAAGCGGGTG
>JANOSQ010000867.1:0-2588 GCA_031415915.1 Fimbriiglobus sp.
TAACCGTTCACTGGGTTTTGCCGCTGTTTTTCAGGCGATTTCGAGTTCCGAACATACATATTTGAGACAAATTCGACTCGAATATGTGAAATTGAGCGATAAAGTCCCTGAATTTTAGGCGTTTACCCGGTGAACGGTTACAATAATCCTTGAGATCGCGGGTTTTCCCAGACTGTTCAGATCGCCGAAGTGGATACTGTGATGATCTGCCGTCAATAGACTCTTTGCAATACAACCAATCGCTAGTCTTTCTCGCTTGCCATTTTCCCCTCGCACTGGATGCAAATTGAACTCAAATTTCCGCCGCACCATCCCCAACTGCTGCGGCGTTCGCCGAGTCAGATCCATCTTCACCTGAACCTCCGCCGAACCGTGGGCGGGCACCGTCAGTCGGCGAGGCGAGATTTCCCCGCAGTCGCAGGAGCTTTCGAAGTCGAGGTTTCGATCGGCTTGTCGGTGCGATTGGAGATGGGGACGGTCAGGACGGCGTCGCGGCTTTCCCAGACTTCGCCGAGGTCGAGTTTGTCGTCCGCGATGTACAGGTCGGGTAGGGGTGCGCTCGGCTTCGTGGCCACGGTCGGTTCGGGCAGCGCCCAAATGGCCCGGCCGGTGACGACGCCGGCAGCTACCGCGACGCGGTGCCAGCGAGAGCAATCAGTACCCAAGCCCCCAGACGCATGGTCAACCCTCCCGGAGATGATACTGCGAGGGTTGATTGCACTGCAAGCGAATTCGAGAAAAATGTGCAAATCGGCCAACAAGTTCCCACCCCGCGCGCGTTACTTCTTCAAACCCGACGCACCCACGAGGTTCACCGATGTTCCGCTCCCTCTTACTGACGCTCCCCGTCCTCGCTTTCGCCGCACTCGAAGCCTCGGCCCAAAGGCCGACGCCGGTAGTCACCGGCCGGTTGCCGATCATCACCGTGCAGCCGCAGCTCTATCCGAGCCCGTACAGCCAAGTGCCGGTGTACAATCCGACCCCGAGCATCAACCGCCCCGTCGTGCTGCCCGCGACTTGGGCGCCCCCGGTGCTGATCCCGACGCACTTCACGGAATGGGGCACGATCCAGCCGGCCCGGTTGATCCCCGGCGTGTACACCCCGCCGCTGGTGGCGACGGTCGAACCGAGCCGGTATTTCTCCGTCGCCCCTTGGACGGCCATCAACCCGATCAACGGCAACGTGTTCGACGGCTGGAACAACACCTTCACCAACCGAGACGGCTCGTACCAATACAACCCGTGGACGAACACCTACACCAACCCGCTGAACAACGCGACCTACAACCCGCACAGCGGCGTGACGATTCGCCCGCTCAGCCCGGTGTCCGGCCCGCTGACGAATTACAACAACTTCTACAACCGCGGGTACAGCCCCTTCCGGTAGCGGCGGCTCCCGTCCACTTGTCGCAAGCTCCCTCCTTCGCAGAATGGCGGAACGATGGAGCTTTCGCGTCACCTGCGGGTCGAGAACGTCGCCCGCCTGAATCCGACCGCACCGCGCCAGATCGACGTGAGTCGCTCGGTCGCCGATGCGGTCGAAGTCATGCGCCGCGAACGGGTCGGCTGCTTACTGGTCACGCGGGCCGGGGAACTCGTCGGCATCTTCACCGAGCGCGATTTGCTGAAGCGCGTGCTGGCGGTAGGCAAACCGCTGGCCGACCCGCTGAGCGACGTGATGACGGAAAGCCCGGCATCGGTGCGGATCAACGAACCGATCCGCACGGCGATCCGCACGATGGAAGAGGGCGGCTATCGGCACCTGCCGGTGGTGGACGAGAACAACCGCCCCGTCGGCGTGCTCTCCGCGAAGCGGGTCGTGCGGTATTTGGTCGAACATTTCCCCGGGTTGGTTCACAACCAACCCCCCGCGCCGAATCAGTATCCCGAGTCGGCCGAGGGGGCGTGACTCACTTCGCCTTCGGCACGTCCTTCTCCCAATCGCGCCAGAGCCAGCGCAAACTCTCGGCCATCACCGCGGCGCCGTGCTTGCCGTTGTGCCCGCCGTCGCCCATGGCGAATTTGTAGTCGTAGCCCATGTAGCGCAGGGCCGAGGCCATCTGCTGATTCGACTGCGGCCAACTCCCGTGGAGGTTGTCCAAGTCGCCGGTGCCGTCTTGCAGGTAGCAGCGGATCGGCTTGACGTCGTTCTTGCGGATGAGGCCGGGGTAGGCGTCGCCCCCGCGGATGTTGGTGAAGCTGCCGACGTGGCTGAGCACTTTGCCGAACAAGTCGGGCCGCTCCCACGCGGCGGTGAAGGCGCAAATCCCCCCGCTGGAAATCCCGCAGAGTCCGCGACCCGCAGCGTCCCCTCGCAGTTTGTAATTCTTTCCGACTTCCGGGAGGAGTTCGGATTCCAGAAAGCGCGCGTATCGATCAGAAAGAGTGTCGTACTCGAAGCTGCGGTTCGAGCGCGGCTTCCCGGCCTTGTCGAGTTGATTGGGGAACTCGCCCGGAAGGACGAAGATGCCGAGGGTCACGGGCATTTCTTTTTTGTGGATGAGGGTGTCGAACACCGCCGGCGTGCGCCAGCTCCCCTTGGGATCTTGGTACCACTGCCCGTCTTGGAAGACCATCACCGCGGCGGG
>JANOSQ010000868.1:0-2041 GCA_031415915.1 Fimbriiglobus sp.
GTACCGGGTGATCACCCCGCGGTTCTGGAGGAAGTCGCACAGCGCCGCGAGGTTCCGCTGCGGGACATCGGGCTGCTGGAACAGGGCGTCCACATCCTCGCCGCCGAGGAGGTTATTCTCGCGGGCCAGATCGAGGAACGAGGCGATCGATTCGGAGGGCATAGCAATGCGTCTCGGTCGCGGTGGGTATCCGTGGGAGGCAGGATGATTCTACGGGCGGAAGGATTTCGGTTCAGCTGCACCGCTCCAACTCCCCGGCGATGCGGGCGAAGACCGCGTCCCAATCGCCCATCGTGGGTTGGCGGAAGAGCCGCATCGTCGGGTACCAGGGGGAATCGTCGCGATCCTTCAACCAGCGCCAATCGCCGTTGAACGCGATGGCCGCCCAGACCCGTTTCCCCAGTGCGCCGGCCAAGTGGACAACCGACGTATCCACGGCGATCACCAAATCCAGATTCGCGATGAGCGCGGCGGTGTCCGCGAAATCGGGCGCGAGTTCGGCACCCAGGTCGAGGATCGGAAAACCGGCCCCGTCGAGTTGTTCCCGCCTGTGCCCGACTTGCAGGCTGCAAAGAGTGACGCCGGGGATCTCGGCGAGCGGTGCGAAGCGGGCGAGCGGCACCGAGCGCCAGCGGTCGCCGATGTGCTTGGGGTTCCCCTGCCACGCGATGCCGACCTTCAAGCCCTCCACCGATGCGAGCCGATCGTTCCACTTCCGCACGAGTTCCGCCGGCGCGGTGACGTAGGGCACCACGGTGGGAATCGTCCCGGTGCGGATGCCCAACCGGTAGGGCAAACTCATCAGCGGCGAGTGACAGTGGAATGTCACCTCGGCCCGCGGTTCATCGATGACCCTCGCGACACCCGGCACTGTGCGGAGCAGCGCCGCCAATGCGGGGGTCGTTTGCAGCAGTACTTCGGCCCCACGGGTGTGCAACTCCTTCGCGAAGCGGACGAATTGAATCGTGTCCCCGGCGCCCTGTTCGCAGTGCAGCAGGATCGTCTTCCCGGCCAGCGCTTCCCCGGCCCACTGCGGCACGGGGAACGTTCGGCGGGAGGCCTTCAATTGCTCGGTGTCCCAACGGGCTTCGTACTCGGGCCAGCCGCGTTCGAAGTCGCCGAGGGCGAGCCGCGTCAACGAGCGGTTGAATCGCACTTCCGCATTCGCCGGCTTCCACTCCAAGCTCCGGTCGTACCATTCCAAGCCTTCCGCGTGCCGGCCGACGGTGGCGAGCGTCAGCGCCAAGTTCCCCGCGGCTTCGGCGTCGGTCGGGTTCCAGCACAGCGTCTCGCGCAGCGCCGGTTCGGCCTCGGCGTAGCGACCCTGATCGCGCAGGCAGTTGCCGAGATTTCCCCACGCCAGCGCGTGCCCCGGATTCCAGCGGATGGCCGCCCGCGCCGCGACTTCGCACTCGGGCCAGAGCTTGAGTTTGCCGAGCGCCGCGGCGAGATTGGAATGCACCTCCGCATTCGACGAGTCGAGCTGCACGGCTTGCCGAAAGGCGGGGAGCGACTCTTCCGGCGTCTTCGACTTCGACAACAGAATGCCGAGCGAGGTCCAGACGGCGGCGCTCGCGGGGTACTTGAGGACAGCGGCGCGGGCGAGTTCGAGGGCTTCGTCGGTCTTGTTCAACTCGTGCCAAACGTGGATCAAGGCGAGGTGCAATGTCGGGGAGGCGCCGTCGTCGTGTCGGATCGCTTCGCGCAACGCCCCCTCGGCCGCGGGCCACTGCTTCAAGTCCTGATGGGCCAGCGCGAGGTTGTGCCACGACCGGGGCGAAGTGGGGGCCAACCGAACCGCGATCCGGAACGTCGCCGCCGCTTCGGCGTAGCGACCTTGCTTCGCGAAGGCGACCCCCAGCGCCTCGTGCCAATCGGCGACATCCGGTTTCAATTGCAGGGCTTGGCGGAGCAACGGCTCCGCCGCGCGGGGGTCGTTGGCAGACAAGTGGCGGATGGCGTCCGCAAAAAGGAGCTCGCCATCACCGGCGGGAGCACGGAGCGCGGCCCGCAGAAGATCCCCGGCGATGTCGGCCCGCCC
>JANOSQ010000869.1:0-5871 GCA_031415915.1 Fimbriiglobus sp.
CCGAGTTTTTCAACACCCTGCTAGCGAGTCGGTGCGGCTCGTTCAGCGAAGACGGTGATAAAGTGAGGTAGTGGTTGACGATACCACTGCCGGCACCACTCGCAAGAGCAACTGCCGAAATGCACCTCACTTCCTCTCGCCTGCGTTCCGACAGTCGGCGGCGTGGAGTACCACGTTGGGTTTCGTCACGAATCGAAATATTTTCCAAAAAACATCGATGTCATGTTGACATGGTCTGCTGGGGTTGTTACGTTAAAAATTCTTATTACTGCAAGGTAGTGCCTCCTTTCCGCCGCGAGTCGTTGATCACCAAAACTCCCGGCACACCCACTTTCTCATTGGAGTTGACCCATGCTTCACGTTCGTCACAACTCACGGCGTGGGTTCACGCTGATCGAGTTGCTAGTCGTGATCGCCATCATCGCAATTCTCATCGGGCTTCTGCTGCCGGCCGTGCAGAAGGTGCGCGAAGCCGCCGCGCGCATGAGTTGCACGAACAACATGAAGCAACTGGGCCTCGCGACCATCGGTGCCTCTGACATTCACAGTGGTCAAGTGCCTTTCGGAATGGGGACATGGCCGGGGGGCGGGGATCGCAACACGGGCGGCAGCTACGGCAGCACGTTCTTCCATATCCTGCCGCACATCGAGCAGGATAACATGTTCAAGTCGAGCTTGGGCAGAGGCGGCGGCTGGGCCGGCGGACCGAACACGTACTCTTGCTGGGCCGACCCTCAGATCATCACCCAAGGTGTCAAGACGTATAACTGCCCTTCCGACTTTACGAACACACCGGCCGGCAAGTCCGGCGCTGGTAACTGGGGCACGACCAGTTACGCCTACAACTACCAAGTATTCGGAGTTCAGGATGGTAACTGGACGGCCAATAGGCGGCCCGTCACATTCCCGGCCGGCTTCACCGACGGCACCTCGCAGACCATCCTCTTCGCCGAGAAGTATTCCCAATCGGACCCGGCCGATCCTTGGTCTCAGGACTGGGGTGGCAACACGTGGTGGGAGTGGTCGCCGAAGTTCGCGGCCGATTACACCGGACCCAAGTCGAAATTCCTCTCGCAGCCCACCCTTCAGACCTGCAAGGCAACACAGGTGCCGGCCGAATTGCTCGGCGGCAACAAGAATATCTGTGCCATCGTGGCGGCGGGTGCTCACACTGGCGGCATGAACGTGGCTTTGGGAGATGGCAGCGTCCGATTCCTCAGTGCGAGCATCAGCAACGTGACTTGGTGGAACCTCGTTACTCCCGCCGATGGCAATGTCTTGGGCAGCGACTATTAGTCTCCTCTCCAACCGAAGTCGGCTGCACTGCAAGGGGCTTCGCTCAACGAACCGTCCCTTGCGGTACCGCTTCCCGCAACTCATCGCAACTCGATCGGTGTCGACCCTCCACGACTCGGTGACACAGCCTTTTCCCGCGGTCACGTATTTCGCGTCACTGCCTCGTCTTTCAACAACCTCTATTGGAGTTGCACGTCATGCAACGCGCCTCTCTTCCCCTTTGGAGCAGGTGGGTTTTGTTCTCCCTGTGCGTTTCTCTGCCGTGCTTCGCAACCGGTTGCGGCGGATCCAAGGGAAAGGTCACCGGCAAAGTCACGATGAGCAACGGAGAGCCGTTGCCGGGGGGCACAATCACCTTTGTACCCGTCGGTGGGAATGGCAACGTCGCTTCGGCTTGGATCAACCCCGACGGGACGTACGAACTCGAAGCTCCCACGGGCGAGTGTAAAGTCTCTATCGACAACCGCAACGTGGGTATCACGCCGGCGGCGCCGGTCGGGGCGGGCGGTGGCAATGCTGCTCCCGGTTCCAAAGGTGGGGCTGCGGGTGGTGTCATCACCGGACCGCCCGGCATGGCAGGGGGCAAGGGACCGCCCGGCATGGCAGGGGGCAAGGGCGGGCCTCCCCAAGATAAGGGGAGCGAGATCGATAAACGGATGAAGGAGGCGGGCCAGACGCCGAGCGGTTCGGGTGCCGTCCAACCTGGCACCTTGAAACCGATCAACCCCAAATACTACGTCACGGAAACATCGGGCCTTTCCTTAGGGGTGAAGAGCGGTAGTCAGCCGTTCGACATCAAGTTGGATCCCTAACGGGCGACGGCCTCCACGTCCCGTTTGGGAGATCCTTGGTTTTCAGACTCGACCCGGACCCGCCGAACGGCGGTCTCCCGGTCGTTGTCGAATTTGTCAGATGCGACATGATCCTCTCGCCGCGACTGAATTCTGAGCCCGAGCCGGAACGGACGATGCCCTCGGAAGGTTCGCCCGGGCCGCAGCATAGCGATCCTCCATTAGACTCTCCCTCCCGCTCCCGATTTGGGCGTCTCCACCGGCTGTTCGCGAGGCGGCTCCATCGCAAGCTGTTGGTGGGATTCCTCCTCTTGATCGGTATCGCGACAGTGGGTGGCCCTCATCTCTGGGCGCAGTACCATTACACGCGGGCGAATGAGGCCCTCGAGCGCAATGAATTCTCGGTCGCCCGGAACCACCTCCGGCAATGCCTCCGAGTGTGGGGCTCGCGGCCGCAGATTTGGTTGCTCGCCGGTCAGACGTCGCGCCGGCTGGACGACTTCGACGACGCCGAAAACTGCCTCAACCGGGCCCAAGATCTTCTCGAAAACAAGACTGACGAGGCGTTGACCTTGGAATGGGTGCTGCTGCGAGCCCAGCGCGGCGACCCCGACCCGGTGCTACCCTACCTGCGATCCTTGGTCGAGACGGATCATGCGGCCACCCCGCTCATCCTCGAGGCGACCGCTCGAGGCTACATGCGGATCTTCCGCTTCCACGACGCGGCGTTCCTGCTGCGACTCTGGCTCGACCGCCGGCCGGACGACCAGTACGCGCTCTATCACCTCGGTGTCGTTCGCGAACAGATTGGCCCACGCGTCGAGGCGGTGGATGCCTACCGTCGCGTCATCGAGAAAAACCCGGGTCACGACGAGGCCCGCCTACGGCTCGTCTACCTAATGCTGGAGATAGCCCAACCGAGGGATGCCTTGGACACTCTCCGGCCGGCCTTGGATCGCCGTGGGGATGACCCGTTCGTCCGGCTCGCACACGCGCGCTGCTTGCACGGCGTCGGCGAGCGCCAACAGGCCGAGCACATACTCGACGAGCTACTAGCGAGCTACCCGCACGATGCTCAGGCCCTCGCGCTGCGCGGAAAGTTGGCCTTCGAGGCCGATCAGTACGACCGGGCCGAAACCCTCTTGCGCGACGCGATCCGCGTCCAACCCGGCAACGCCGATGCTTACTATACCCTCTTCCAAGTTCTCAGGCAGAAGGGCGACGAGGAACAGTCTCGAATCGTCCAACGGGAGATGGATCGAGTGGAAAAGGACCTCCGCCGCTTGCAAGCGATTTCCAGCGACGAGCTCGGGCGGTCTCCCAAGGATCCGCGGTTGTACTTGGAGATGGGTAACATTCTACTCCGCCACGGCGAGACGCAACGCGGGTTCAGCTGGCTGCGCGACGCCTTGCGGCTGGATCCGAACAACACCGCGGTGCATCAGGCGCTGGCGGATCACTACAAGCAGGTGGGCAACGAGAAATTGGCCGCCCACCACGCCCGGATGGCCCGGCCTTGAACACTCGGTTCCCCGCGGTTCCCGCATTATGGTCAAAGCCCTTTTCCGACGACTGGTGTCCCGGTTGGCTCGACCCCGAGTCTTAATCGTTCTCGGCTTGGCCGCTGGCATCATCGCTGTGGCTGGCTACGTCGTCGGCCCTCACCTGTGGGCCTCATACCACCTCCGGGCAGCCACGCGCGATTTGGATCGCCACCGCTCCCACTCCGCATACGCGCACTTGGAACGCGTCCTCCGCATTTGGCCCGAATCGGTGGACGCGCAGCGGTTGGCGGCCCGGGCGGCGCGCCGGGACGGCGACTTGGACGGGGCCCTGCGCCACTTGGTCGAGTGCCAGCGACTGGAGAAGCGGCCGACCGAGGAGACGCTGTTGGAGTGGGCCATGTTCCGCGCGACTTGCGGCAATTTGTCCGAGGTTCAAACGTTCTTGCACGACAAGATCCAAGCGGGCGACCCCAGCACCGGGCTGATCTACGAGGCGCTGATCGAAGGCTACCTCCGCGTCTATCAGATTTACGCCGCCCTAGGTGGTCTGCGCGAATGGCTCGAGAAGGATCCGAACCACCCGGTCGCACTCTCGCTGCGCGGCCGCACCTTCCAACGCGTTCACGCCTATCCCAAGGCGGTCGAAGACTTCGGCCGGGCCATCGAAATTGACGCGGAGCGGGACGATGATCGCTACCGCTTGGCGGAGTGCCTGCTGGAGATCGGTCACCCCGAGGAAGCGGGTCGCCACTTGGAGATGCTCCGCGTGCGCCGGCCGGAGGACGATCAGGTTCTAATCCGGCTGGCGTTCGCCTGGCATCAAACCGGCCGCTCCCTCGAAAGTCTCGAGGTGCTTGACGCGCTGCTAGCGCGTGCGCCGGACAATGTCCTCGCCCTATCGGCCCACGGCCAGATCGACTTCCAACTCGGGCGGATCGCCACGGCGGAATCGTCCGCCCGCCGGGCTTTGGCGATCGACCCTTACGACCGTCAGGCGCACTTCACCCTTTACCAAGCGCTGGCCCAGCAGCCGGGACGAGACGAGGAAGCCAGACTTCAGGAGGTCCATGTCCGCCAACTCGAGGTGCGCCTCAACCGGCTGATCGAGGTCACCAACCGATTGATACCGCAGAGTCCTAAGGACCCGGAACTGCACTGCGAGTTGGGCACGCTATTGAATGGGCTGGGCCGGAAGGAACTGGCATTGGTCTGGTACGAGAGCGCATTGAAGTTAGACCCGCACCACCCCGGCACCCACCGGGCCTTGGTCCAATACCATACCGAGGCGGGCGACTCCGAAAAAGCAGCCCAGCACAGATTGCTCGCCAAATGAGACTGGGTGGCAAACCGCGCGTTTCATGATCCCGTCGCCCTCTGAACCCTACGCTATCGGATGAAGAAGGATCGATCTCAGCACCCGACGCTTCCTCGCCATGACCGACCTCCTGTCCCGGCCCTCGCGTCGACACCGAATTCCACCTTATGCATTGGTCCAAGGCCCACGGCAACCAAGTTTCGCCGTGGATGAAGACAATCATACGCCTGATCGACGAGCAGTATTTGAAGACGCCGTTTTACGGCTCGCGTCGCATGGCGTGGCTCGCGACGCGGGGCATCGAAGCGAACCGCAAGCGGGTGCAACGGCTGATGCGGACGATGGGATTGGAGGCCATCCACCCGGAGCCGAAGCTCTCGCTGACAATCCGATGTCACCGGATCCTACCCCTATCTTCTCAGGGACTACGTGGTGACGCGTGCCGACGAGGTCTGGAGCGCGGACATCGCCTACGCGCCGATGCGTCGGGGGTTTTTGTACCTCGTGGCGGTGATCGATTGGTACAGCCGCTGCGTGCTGTCGTGGCGGCTGTCGAACAGTTTGGAGGGGAGTTTCTGCTCGGAGGCGTTGGAGGAAGCGCTCGCGAAAGGTCGGCCGCAGATCTTCAACACGGATCAGGGTTGCCAGTTCACGGCGAACGCGTTCACGGGCCGGTTGGAGGCGGCGGGGGTGAAGGTGAGCATGGACGGCCGCGGTCGCTGCTTGGACAACGTGTTCGTGGAGCGGCTGTGGCGGACGGTGAAGTACGAGGAGATTTTCCTGAAGGACTACGCGGACGGAAAGGAGGCGGAGCGGTCGCTGGGGAAGTTCTTCAAGTTCTACTGCGAGGAGAGGCCGCACAGTTCGCTCGGGATGCGCACGCCGGCGGAGGTGTACGCGGAAGGTCGGTCGGAGCAACTGGCGAGAAAGGGCCGGGCGAGAGCGAGAAGAATCAAGACGGAAG
>JANOSQ010000870.1:0-1952 GCA_031415915.1 Fimbriiglobus sp.
CGTCGGATGTATTCGTCGGTCGGAACAAGCTGCCACATAGGAATTCCACGGGGGAATTTGCTTGTCCGTCTGATCCGTTGCCATTCATATAATATTCCACGGGGGAATATTTGTCAAGATGTGCCTTGCTACCGAGACCGTCACTTCTGCTGACTATCTTGGTCTGTCCAGCGCGACTCCCCTTCCGGCACTCGCCATAAGTCCTAGGCGGGGTTGGTCTGTCCAGAAAAGTTCGGTCTGTCCAGAAAATATTGGGTCTGTCCAGAGGGGGGTGTGGGGTGTCGCGCTGGACAGACTGTTCCCTGCGCAGCGGTGGAGAGTCTACTCCACTGGAGTGAGGTCTCGCCCCCGACCTCCATGGCCGATGCCCGTCGGCACGCATACCTTTTGCGGATAGGCTGTTCCGTTCCCCGATCCGAGCGTCCCCGATGGTTTCACCTCGCTTGGCCGGGGTTGGCCTCGTCGTCTTCTTGGCGAACGCGGGCCTCTTGGTATTGCAACTCGTCGCCGGGAAGTTGCTGTCGCCGTTCGTCGGCTCGTCGCTGTCCACGTGGACCGTGGTGATCGCGGCGTTCCTCACGGGGATCGCCTTCGGCAACGCCATCGGCGGGCGGATCGCCGACCGCGTGGCCACGCCCGGCAAGCTCGTCCAGTTCCTCATCCTCGGCGCCTTGTCGGCCTTGTGGATGATCGCCCTCACCGAAATCCTCCAGCGGACGGGGTCGCACCGCAGCCTCGAACTCGAGATCCGCATCCCCGTGCTGGCCTTCGCGCTTTGCTTCCCCGCCGGGTTCACGCTCTCGCTCCTCACGCCCATGGCCATCCGCATCTGCGTGCCGGATGTGCAACACGCCGGGAGCGTCTCGGGGTTGGTCTTCGCGCTCAGCACCCTCGGTTGCCTGCTCGGCAACTACCTCACCGGCTTCGAGTTGATCCCGCGGTTGGAATTGAACTGGATCGTCGCGGGGGTCGCCGGGTTGTTGATCCTCACGGCGGCGGCGGTCTACGCCGTGGTGCGGAAGAACCCGCCGCGAACGGAAGCGGTGGCGCCGAGTGCGCCTGCGGTCGTCGGCCCTTCCAATTCGCTGCCGTTGCGACTCGCCTGCGTCATCGTCTTCGCCTGCAGCTTCGCAGGGATGTCGCTCGAACTCAGCGCCGTGCGGTTGCTGGCGCCGGTGCTCGGCGTGTCGCTCTTCACTTGGACCGGCGTCATCGGCGTGATGCTCGCGGGGACGGCCCTCGGCAACTTCGCCGGCGGGCGACTCGCCGACCGCGCCAGCCGGTCCGGGCAACCGAACCGCATGGCCCGCTCCCTCGGCTGGAGCCTCCTCTTCTGCGGGCTGGCGACCGTCCTCGTCATCCTCGCGTTCGTCGTATTGCAGAACGCCCCGATCTTCGGGATTCCGACGGAACCGAACGAGCAGCGCTCGAAGGCATTCTCGTCGTTCGGAATCATCGAACGTGTCCTCGCGTGGACCTTCGCCCTGTTCTTCCTGCCGATGTTCGGCCTCGGGCTGATCTCCCCGCAAGCGATCCGCTCGGCCGTGCCGAACGTCGGCTCCGTAGGGCGGGTCGCCGGAACCGTCTACGCGTGGAGCATTGCCGGCGCCATCGCCGGCACCTTCGCCACCGGGTACGTGCTGATCTCATCGCTCGGGGTGAACAACACGATCCTGTTGGCCGCGGCGTTGCCGTGCGCGGCGTTGTTGCTCGTGCGCATCGGCACCCTGAACCCCGGCACTTCGCAACCGACCGGGCGATCGACGCCGCTGATTCTCGATTCGGGCCCGATGCTCTACGCCTTGGCGGCGACGCTCGGCGCCGTCTTCGGCGGCTTCGTGCTGAGCTTCCAACAGACCCGCGGCGGAGCGACTTCGGACGGCATCGTGGTGAAGGCCATCCTCGAAACGAACTACTACACCATCCAAGTTTCGAACGCGGACACGGCCTTG
>JANOSQ010000871.1:0-1952 GCA_031415915.1 Fimbriiglobus sp.
GCCTACAACTGCTCTACGCCGAACGCTTGGTGAAAACCGCCCGACCCGGGTGGATCCCGAAGAGCGATTCAGCTCGTGAATGGGCCGAGCGCGTGTTTCACGAACGGGGCCGGACTTTGCCGGCGCCCCCGAACTCCGAGGGCGACGACCGTGCTTGACGGATTGGCCGAGCGACTGCGCACCGGCGTCTTGAACCCACTGCAACGGAAGTTCGTCGGCCGCGACGAAGTCGCCGACCTCATCACGCTGGCCGCGGTGGCGGGGGAACACCTCTTCCTCTACGGCCCGCCGGGGACGGCGAAATCGCTCCTCGTCCGCACATTCGCCGAAGGGGTGCGCGGCCGCTACTTCGAATACTTGCTGACGCGCTTCTCCGAGCCGAACGAAATCTTCGGCCCCATCGACTTGGCCAAGCTCCGCGAAGGATCGGTCACGACCGTGACCACGGGGATGCTCCCCGAAGCGGAGTTCGCCTTCCTCGACGAACTCTTCAACGCGAACAGTGCCATCCTCAACAACCTGCTAACGGTGCTCAACGAACGCACCTACCGCCGCGGCATCGAAACGCACCGGTTGCCGCTCATCTGTGCATTTGCCGCGTCGAATCACCTGCCCGAGGACGATGCTCTCCAAGCGCTCTTCGACCGCTTCCTGCTCCGGTGTTCGGTGCAGGCGCTGCCGCGCGAACAACTCCCGGCACTGCTCGCCGCGGGCTGGGCCATCGAACGAGACGGTGCTGAGCGCCGGGAACCGACGGAAGGGTTGACCGCGGACGATCTGCGGGAGTTGAACCGCCGGGTTCGCGAGGTCGACTTGACCGCGGTGCTGGAGCGCTACGCCTCGGCGGTGTCGAAGGTCCGCGATCTCGGCGTGGCGCTCACCGACCGCCGCGCGGTGAAGGTCCTCAAACTCGTCGCGGCGTCCGCGGTCATGTGTGGTCGCAGCGCGGCGGCGCCGAGCGATCTCTGGGTCTTCCGGTACGTCTGGGATCGCGCGGAGCAAATCGGCCCGCTCGCGGCGCTCGTCGGTGGTTTGCTCAAGGACGTCGTCGATGACAAGCCGCACCCGCGGTCGATTCCGACAGGCCGCGTCGATCCCGAGGCGCTGGCGAAAGAACTCGAGGACGCCGAACGCGAAGCGGTACCGGGGATCAAACTCGTCGATGCCGTGCGGCTGAGGGAACGTGCTCAGTCGATCGCCGACCGCGCGGCGTGGGTGCCGGACGCCGCAGCCCGCGATCACCTCCTCCGTGGGACGGCCGCGCTCGCGGAGAAACTCGGATGATCGACTGGGATGCCGTGACCGAGACCCGCATCCCGGTCGCCGATTTGGTGTGCCTCGCACCGCTGCGTACGCGCTCGGACATCCGTGTCCGCGTGGCCGACGGGTTCGCTTGGTTGAGTTGGACGACCAGCCGGGCCGAGGCGATCCGAGAATTGCTGCCGCGGTCGGGTGCGGAGTTCTTCACCACGGTGAAGGGGCAACGCTATCGGCTCGGCAGTCGGCTGCCGTCGGGGGAAGCGCCGCCCGATGGGGAAGCCCGTCCGTTGGCGACGGTGCTCATGCCTTCGCCGGCGATTCTCGCCGAACCGGACGCGGGGATTTTCGGCGGCGTGGATCTCCGGCTGGTGCGCTGCGATGTTCCCCGGCCGACCGTGGCGCTGGTCTGTCCATTGGAGGCGCTGCGGGAATTCGCGGACCGTGCGACCACCGCGGAACTGGCCGGGGTGTCGGGCTTGCTCTCGCGCGATCGCGCCGTGCTCTTCGGCGAGACGCTGCCGAGCGTTCCCGGTGCGGTCCGATTCCACGGCAAGGGTGTGCTGATTCCCATCGGCTTCAAACTGCATCCCGAGTTGCCCGATGCCGTCGTGCGCGCCGCGACTGGGATTGCCGCCGACGATGTGTTGCTCATCACCGAATCGGAGGTCGAAGCGATCCCCCGCGCCCGCGCG
>JANOSQ010000872.1:0-1838 GCA_031415915.1 Fimbriiglobus sp.
GCGTCCCGCAAACACTGAAGCTCGTCTCATGGACGAGAGCCTCAAACCGTTCGCGGAGCGAACGGCGACACTTTCCTACTGGCATTCGCAACCCGACTGTCAGTAACCCAACAAACTCGCATCGAAGCCGTGCGGCAGCAATTCCCGCATCGTGTACTCCGCCGAAAGCCCCTGCAAATTGGCGAGGGTCACGGTCGCGTCCGGGGCGAACTCCCAAAGCAGTTGCCGGCAGGCCCCGCACGGCGGCGTGAGCTTCTCGGTATCGGCGACGACGGCCACGGCGGTGAAGCGCGTCCGCCCCTCGGAGATCCCCTTCACCAGCGCCACGCGTTCCGCACAGATGGTCAGGCCATAGCTGGCGCTCTCGACGTTGCACCCCGTCACGATGGTGCCATCTTCGGCGAGCAAAGCCGCACCGACGCGGAAGCCGGAGTACGGGGCGAAGGCCCGTTCGCGGGCCTCGGTCGCGGCGGCGATGAGTGGTGAGGTCACCACTGCGAAGGGAGCTTGCTGAAGAAGCGGCATAAGGATCCCCGTGCGATGCTGAGGGGGATGATTTCCGGGTAATCGTCTCGTTCGTGGACAAGGCTGTTGCGGTACAGTCGAACCGAATGGGCATTGTGCAAATCGAGGGCAGAGATACGGCGGATAGCCGCCAAGGCATCCAGCAGATCGGACATTTTCGGATGGGTGCGCTTCCGCTTCGCCCAGTATTGCCTCGCGCCGGCTTCGAACTCCGCGAACAATCGAATGGTGTACGTGGCTTCCAAACGCGTGAGAGCCATCGCGATATCGCGCGGGCGCACATCGTGTTCGAGAATGGAAGGGTCGACCGAAGCGGCTTGTTGGAAGCATTTGGCCGCTTGGGCCATCGCGTTGAATTCCCGCTGAACCGAGTTGATCCGAGAGAGCCACTCGTAGTTATGTGGCATGCAGCCTCATGCCTTCCAGAGTAGCCTCCAAAATCTTTTTCGTGAGTGGCCTCGGAGCGGTCTCATCGGCTCCGACGCTGGGAATCGCTTGTAAATGCCAATGCCCCCCGACGAATTCGAGTCGCGCGATATCGTCGTATTGCGGCATGAGATAAAGATCGGCGTGTCCTTCCCCCGCTTGGTCCGGACCGAACGGTTCGAGAATGATCTTGCACGTATCCTCTTGTAGGAGCAGCGCCGGGACGCGCGGGCTTCCGATCCATGAGGCGTCGATCCGTTTTTCGATGCGGCGAGTCGCCCAATCCATCCCCTTCGCCCACGCCTCGACCCGATTCACTAGCGCCTTGATGCGATCGATCCAAAGTGGCCGTTCTTTCCACCGCGCGCCGGCTTCTGCTTCCATCACGACGCGTTCGATCCCGGGGTCGTCTGGGGTTTCGTCCCAATCGAAATGGAGTACCCCGCCCGAAGTCTTGACCGTGACGATGTATCGGGGCACGTGCTTGCTGGGACCGCCGGGGGCTCGCAGCTGCTGCAGGCCATTCGACACGAAACTTACCGCGAGGGCATCGGATAAGTCTCCCCTCTCGTAAGCGTGAACCAGATATCGCGGCTTTAGCGCTGCTCGTTCAACCATGGTACTACTCCGACTCGAAGACTTGCTGTGTACCATTCTAGCAGGGTGTTGAAAAACGCTCCCTTTCCTTCGGAATGAACCCGTCCTCGCGATTCTTTGGAGTCCTGGTTGCCGAGACCCGCTCGGCGACCCGCACTCGGCTCCGGCACCGACCCCCTTTCCACTTTCAACCCGCCGGGGCCAGCTTCCGCAGCCGCACCAAGTTGTAAGCCGCCGCCGCCAGTTCCAACGTCTGCTGCAGCTTCCACCGCCCCACCAACCGGCTCCGA
>JANOSQ010000873.1:0-4138 GCA_031415915.1 Fimbriiglobus sp.
CGCGATTGATCATCGGCACTCTTCCGGGATGAAGTAATTGGGTGTAGCCGAGCAAGTTGTCGATGGTACGCTCCTACCCTTTCAGCATCTCGTCGTGCTTCATCCCGCTCGGCGGCAAGTCCGCCTTGCGGCAGTTCGCCAGCGCCGCTTTCGCCCCCGCCAACTGATCCGCGTCGTTGTCCTCCCACTCGATGCTGACGGCCCCGTCGAAGCCGACGCGGTTCAACTCGATGAAGATCTCCTCCAAGCTGTTGGCGTCGCGCTGCGTCCCGGCGGTGACGAACTTCCAGCCGTTGGTCCAGTGGCCCATGCCGCGGTGACCGCCGAGCCGTCCGCCCCGGCAATGCTCGCGCTCCACCTGTACACCCTTGACGTGAGCACAGTGGATGTACTGGCCGAACTCGCGGATGAACTGGATGACGCTGACGTTCTGCCATTCCATGTGGCTCCCGTCGAGGTTGAAGCCGACGGTGCCTTCGAACCCCGCTTTGTTCATGTGCTGGATGTAGTCGGCCGCGCTTTCGAGATCGCCCATGGCCCGCTCGCTGGGGTGGCACTCGAGGTCGAACGTTACTCCGTACTCTTTGCAGAGCTTCCAGACGGGCGAGAAGCGCTCGACCAAGAGTTCCAGCGACAGCTCGCGCACGTCGGGGAGGTTGTACCCTTCGATTTCGCCGGGCAGCGGCGGGAAGAGGAACCAGTGGCTCCAGCAGTTCGCGGGGCTACCGACGAACCCGGGGAGCGCGACCTTACGGCCTTGGAGTTTGCTGAGGTGACCCGCGTAGCGGACGCAGGCTTCCAGATCCTTCTGAGCTTCGATGTGAACGAGCTTCGCCACTTCCGCCGGCACGAAGTACGGATCGGTGCGCGGCGGACTATTTCCTGCGGCGCGCCACGCTTTATAGGCGGCTTTCGCTTCGCCCTTGCCGCTGCAGAAGTTGAGAGTCTTCGCGCTCGGTTCGTCGCCGAGGACTTGGCCTTGGAGGTGCGTGGCCACGGTGAAGATTTCCAACCCGTGCTTTTTGGCGAGGGCCACGCGTTCCGCGGCGTACGCGGCGGCGCCAACGTCGGTGTCGCACTTCCGCAAGTCGAGTTCCCAACTCGCTTCTTCCCAACCATCGAACCCGGCATCGGCGATGAACTTGATCCACTGGGCTTCCGGGATGTTGCCGAACTGCCCGCGCACGAGGCCGATCTGGTGGAAGCTGCCTTTGCCGTTCTTGTGGGTCGGAGTCTGTTGGAAGCCCATGGGAGTGGAGCCTTTCGCGGGGGGAACGGAGAGGGACGTTGCCAGCGTTTTACGGGAGGGGTGGATGCGGGCAAGCGGACGGTTGGAAGGGCGGGCCAGAATCATTTTGGAATTCGGTTGACTCGTCGCTCGGAACGAGTAGTATCGGAAATATTAGTGGAGGACTCCATCACCGTGGAGACTCCGGAATGGTCGAAACAACTCTGGTCGGTTCGACAAGTCTGCGTCTACGCATCGTGGTCACTCTGCTGGCTCTGTTGGTCGGCCCATCCGTCGCATTCGCGGCGTGCTCCGACTACCCACCGCGATCTTACAACGCTTGCCGAGGGAACAACGTCCCCAAACCCGGTGGTGGCACGTGGTTCTGTTGGTGCGAGAGTGCGGACTGCGCGGCGGACTGTGTAATATGCACATGTGGTGTGTTGCAAATACGAACTGGTGCGTGCAGACATGTGTGCAAGATAGTGCTACGGCTTGTAATGCAAACAACGGTTGTAAGCCTGCTTGGTAGTGCGTCTGCGCTCTTGTACAGATAAGGAGTGTTGCACTCAATTTCGCGGATCGATTCTTGGCGGGCTGAATTATTCGGCCTGCTCCTTCTGTGGCCAATTTCTATTCTCGAATCTTCGCGGACTCGGAACATGGTACAAACCGATTCTCGACCGAGTAGGAAGCGGCGTTGGCAGGTGGCAGCGCTTATGCTCGGCATCGTCGTCGTAAGCTCACTAGCCGTTGGAATCTACGCCCGGACAAGGGATCGTGCACCATCGCTGGACACCCCAGCGCCGGCAGATTTGAGCCAAGACTACACCGGCGACCCGAACGATCTGGAAAATATCCCATCGTTCAAAGAAGCCAAGGGCTATTTGGAAATGGTACGGGTCAAGCGCGTCAAGCGCACGCTTACAAACACTGAGTTCGAACGACTCATCGTTCTCACCGGTTACACAAAGCACCCCCTCACTGTCATGTTTTCAACGACTGCGGTGCGGGTTGCACTGGAAGCCATGGGTAACCCGGAACCCTTTCGGAGCAAGTTTTTGGATACTGTCGTCGGCAATTTGAGATGCCCGGATTCCACCGTTCGGCAGACGGCTATTTCCACTATCGGAAATACGAATGCCAAGGATCGCTCCGAAGCGATTATTCCTTTTCTGAAATCGGCCGACCCGAAAGAACGCAATGCCGCCAAGATGGCCCTCACGAAGCTCGGCTACAAGTTTCCGCCCGATCCGAAACCCACGGAGTGAGCCGTGCCGCCCCGTCATATCGCGCTGTGGTCGCTGTTGATCGCCGGTTGCTTCGGCACCACGGCGCTCGCCTATTGGGGCTTCTCGCGCACCGCTCCACCGGCCGAACCTGCCGCCGTGCCCACCGGGTTTCATGTGAGTCCGGAAGTCGTCGACTTCGGGACCTTGATCCAAGGACAGACCGCCGCTCGTGAGGTCACGATCTCCAACGGGACCGCGGAGGGGTGGATCGTCGATCAAATCATCCCGTCTTGCGGTTGCAGTGCGGGTGCCGTTTCGTCATCGGATCTCCCGACCAATTCTCAAGTGTCCCTGCAAGTGCGGTTCAATTCCGCGGGGAAATTCGGCGAACAGAAACACACCGTACGGTTGATCCTACACTCGATCGAGGATCCCTCGCGCAATGAACAAATCCTCGTCACGATCTCGGTGAATGTGAAAACGATCATTTGGGCCGACCCGGAAGTCGTGACTTTCCAAGGCTGCGCCTTGGGCGGTCAGTATTCCGCCCGCTTTACACTTCGATGCGCGGAGGGCAACGCCGGCACCGATGCGCCCCGTTTGATCGAAACACCCGGGGCGGACTCGCAGGAATTCCAACTCACCCCGCGCGGCCCCCTCAAACCAGGCGCGAACGAATTGGAGCTCCGGTTCACCCCCAAGCTAACGTCCGGGCTGCGCGGGCTGAGTCTCCAAATCGATCCGGGCTTGTCGAACCACCCGCCCGTGGCGATCCGAGTGGACGCGGCGGTTCCGAGCCAATTTCGGGTCGAACCGGCCGAGTTGCGTTTGGGATTGCTCCGGCCGGGGGAGGCGAAAATTGTCCGGGTGAAGATCGCCGACGGCACGTCGCCATTCGCGGTGGATCATTGCCCCGAATTCCTGAAAGCCTCTCTCTCCGGTGAATCCGGCCATCAGGAACTGACTATACAAGTTTTACCGGAGCGACTGAAACCATTGACAGTCCTCGAGGGCACGATCCGGCTCAAAACCGGCTCGCTTACGGAACCGATACTGACCGTGCCCGTGTTGGGTCTCGTCACGAAAGGCGAAACCGTCCGGACGGACGGGGCTTCGCCGGCGCGATGATTCGGGAGGAACGCGACCATGACCGCCATCACATTGCGAATGGGCCGTGCTGCACGTCCCGGGTTAACGCTCATCGAGCTTCTGGTCGTGATCGCGATTGTGGCCACGCTCGTGGGGCTGACGCTTTCGGGCGTGCAGCGCGTCCGTTCGGCGGCGGCGCGCGCGACCTGCGCGAACAATTTGCGGCAATTGGGGCTGGCGGCGCAGCAGTACCACGCGGATCGCGGGCGACTGCCGAGCGGCAATTTCGCGTTTTACGAACTGATTTCCTGGCAGGGGCCGCTTTTGCCGTACCTCGAACAAGATGCCCTTTGGCAAACGACCAAGGCCCAGTATGAAGCCGGGGTGACATTCGCGGACGAGGGCTTCGTCGCCGGCCACACGGTCGTCAAGGTGCTGACCTGTCCGTCCGACGCCGCCACGCAGTCGCCCCAAATCCGCGGCGGAGTCTCGTTCGTCGAGGGGAACTATTTGGGCAACTATGGGGTGTCGAATTCCCGAAACACGATCGGGGCCGGGCCGGATCTCCCGCCCGAGGGCGTGCTGTTCA
>JANOSQ010000874.1:0-8432 GCA_031415915.1 Fimbriiglobus sp.
TTCGGAGAGGGGGTTAGGGGGTGAGGTCTCGGCAACGATCCTCAAAGATTCACCGAGTTCCACCGTCGCGGTCGTCGAACACGACGCCGTGAAGTACATCTTCAAACGCTTCCGTCGCGGTGGCTTGGGTGCCGGGTTGAAGAATCGACTCCGGCGCTCTCCGGCACTGCGGTCGTGGATATCCGGCCAGAGCTTGCGGGATCGCGGTTTGCCGACCGCGCGGCCGCTCGCGGTGCTACAGCGTCATCGCCTCGGATTGCCCCGCGAAGGCTATTTGATCTTCGAGTTCGTCGCGGATGCGGTGGAGTTGCCCGACGCCGTTGCGATTGCGAATCGGCTCGAACGCCAGCAACTGGCCGACAAGCTCGGTCGCCTGATCCGCGATTTGCACGACAAAGGTGTGAGCCACCGCGATCTCAAAGCCCCGAACATCCTCATCGCCGTCGGTGAGCCGGTGCTGATCGACCTCGTCGGGGTCCGACTCGGGTCGGATGTGCCGATCGCCGAGCGCGTCCGCAACCTCGCCCGGCTCAACGCGAGCTTCTTCGCGTCACCGGCGGTCACGCGTTCGGATCGCCTCCGCTTTCTCCGAGCCTACCGCTCGTGGAGTATTTCGCCGGCTGTGGATTGGAAAACCTTGTGGAAGGCCATCGCCGTGGAGACTTTAGCCAAAGTGGAGAAGAACCGCCGATCCGGGCGGGTTCTGGCCTAATTCCGGGTCGCGGTGAAGACGGCCGCGCCGTTCCGCCGATGTTGGAACGGTGCGGATTCCACTAGCCCGCCGCGAGCGAATGGGGTATGCCCCGTTCCGCGTGCAGGCCCTCCTCGGAATGGAAAGCCGATGACGGATCGTTGTCCCGGCCGAACGGATTGGTCCCGCCGGCAGATGCTCCGCGCGCTCGGGATGCTCAGCCTCGGGTCGATCGGTTGCGGCTTGCTGCAGGATCGCTCCGCGAAATCGCCGGCCCACAGCACCGGGGAACCCGCGGAGCGCACCGCCGGCTTGCCGATTCCCGCGCAGCCCAAGAAGCCGGGGAAGTATTTTCATCGCGTCTCGCAGTACGTCTTCTATTCCGACTTCCCGCTCGAACCGACCGATCCGCTCTTCGCCGAACTCGAAGAATTGCCCGAGCAAATCCAAGCCGAATTGAAATTGCCGACGGGAAGCGGCATCGTCCAAGTGTTCCTCTTCGAGGATCAGGACAAGTACGAAGCATACATCCAAGCCCGCTATCCGAAGCTCCCGGTTCGCCGGGCGTACTTCTTCGCCGAGCAGCGCGGTTCGAGTTTGCCCGACGACCTCACGGTTTGCACGTGGGTCGGCAAACATCTGCGCACGGATCTGCGCCACGAACTGACGCACGCTCTCTTGCACGGGGTGCTGAAAGCGGTCCCCCTCTGGCTCGACGAGGGAATCGCCGGGGTGTTCGAGCAGCCGACGCGGCATTCGGGCGTGAACCTCTCGCACTTGGAAGCCCTGCGGAAATCGAACTTCGTGCCGAACCTCGCCCGTTTGGAGAAGCTCGCCCAAGTACACCAGATGGAGAAGCCCGAATACCAAGAGGCGTGGGCCTGGGTTCACTTCCTGCTGCACAGCACGCCGGCGAATGCGAAGACTCTGCACGAGTACCTGCAAGCCCTCCGGCACAACTCGAATCCCGGGACGCTACTGCCGAAGCTCGAAGCCGCCATGCCCGACGTCAACGCCGTTCTGGTCGAACACCTCGCGAAGCTCGAAATGCCGACTCTGGCGGTGCCGGTGGTCGGGGCCCGGTAGAATGCCCGCATGGCGAACATCCTCCTCGGCGTGACCGGCTCCGTCGCGGCGATCCGCGTCCCCGCCCTGTTTTCGGCGCTGGCGGGGCGGGGTCACTCCGTACGCATCGTGGCTACATCCGCATCGACGCACTTCTTCAACCCCGCGGAGATCGGCGGCACGGGGGAGCGCGATTCGAAGTTGGTGACCCTCGACGAAGACGAGTGGCCCGCGGCCGGGTATCGGCGCGGGAATGGCGTGCTCCACATCGAACTGCGGAATTGGGCCGACCTGTTCCTCGTCGCCCCGCTCGATGCGAACACATTGGCGAAACTCGCGGTCGGCCTTTGCGATAACGCGCTCACCTGCGTCTGGCGGGCGTGGGACTGGAACAAACCGGTCGTGCTCGCCCCGGCGATGAACACCCTGATGTGGTTGCACCCGTTCACGAAGAAGCACTTGCGATCCCTCGCCGCCGACTTCGGTGCGGCCCACCTGCCGGGGCACTTCGACGAGGAAGCTCTGATTCAGCAGATCAACGACCGCGCGAAGAACCTGCGGATCGTGCCGCCGACCACCAAGTTGCTCGCCTGCGGCGATCACGGCGTCGGGGCGATGGCCGAGGTGGACACGATCGTCGAGAGCCTTTTCAAAACGATGTGAGCGGATCGCGTTCGTACCGGCTGGCCCAGACGTCGGATGACGGGAAGGCCTTCTTCAACCGCTCGGCCAAGTCTTCGACACCCGGCCGCTCGCTGGCGTAGTGCCCCGGCAGTACCATCGCGATCCCGGCGGCTTCGGCGGTCAGCAGATCGTGGAATCGGGCTTCGCCCGTGACGAAGACGTCGGCATTCCCACGCAGGGAATCCTGCAGGTATTCCCCCGCAGCACCGCAAGCGAGTGCGACGGTCTTCACCGGGCGTTCGGCCGCGCCGACGAATTGGATCGCGTTCGCACCGCAGGCCTGCTTGACCAGGACTGCGAAGTCGCGCAACGGCACGGCTACGCCGAGTTCGCCGATGCGGCCATCGCCCGCATGGCCGCGCTTCGGCTTGAGTGGGTAAAGGTCGAAGGCGGGTTCTTCATAGCTGTGCGCATTTCTCAGCCCGGCCACCGCCGCGGCGAGCTTGGATTCGGGAACGAGGAACTCGACCCGAAATTCCGGCACCTCTTCCCGACGCCCGGCTTGGCCGACGGTCGGATTCGCCCCGGCCGCACCGAAGAACGTCCCCTTGCCGGGGCTGCGAAAACTGCACTGCTCGTAGTTCCCGATGACTCCACCGTCGGCGGCGAAGATCGCATCGGAGACCGCGTTCAGGTCGGCTTTGGGTACGAAGGCGACGAGCTTGTATTCGGGGGCCGCGTCTTTGGATCGAAGCGGTCGGACGTTCTTCAATCCGAAGCGCGCCGCGAGGCCGTCGTTGATGCCGCCGGGGCAATTGTCGAACGCGGTGTGGGGTGAATAGACGGCGATCCCCGCTCTCAGGAGCGGTTGGAGCAAGCGGCCCTCGGGCGTGCCATCCGAGAGGTTCTTGACCCCTTTGAACAGGATCGGGTGATGGGCCACGATCAGTTCGACCCGCTCGTCCACGGCCTCGGCGACGACATCGCCCGTGACGGTGAGGCAGGTCATCGCGCGATCGCACGGGCTTCCGTGGTCGCCCAAGAGCAAACCGACGTTGTCCCAACCCGCGGCGAGGTGGCGGGGGGCGAAGGCGTCGAGGTGTCCCACCCAATCAGCGACCGTGAGCATGTTGACCTCCGATTGAGTGGAAATTCTCCAATTCGCAATCGTTTTAGCGAGTTCGGAGTCGAAACACCCCCCGCGTTGGCGACACTCTTTTCGGGATACCTAGAATAGAGGAATGATTACGAAACACAGTGACGACGCCCGGTGGGATGCCGATCCGACTTTGACCTTCTGGGGGGCCGCTTCGAGTGTGAGCGGCTCCATGCACCTAGTGGAAGCGGCCGGGCAGCAGATCCTCCTCGACTGCGGCATGTACCAAGGGAAGCGCGATGAGGCGCGCCAGCGGAACAGCCATTTCCCCTTCCACCCGCAGCAGCTCGATAGCGTCATCATCAGCCACGCCCACATTGACCATTGCGGGAATTTGCCGACGCTCGTCCGGCAAGGCTACTCGGGCAAGGTTTACGTCACCCCGGCGACGCGCGATTTGCTGAAGGTGATGTTGAACGACTCCGCGAAGATCCAAGAAGAGGACGCGGCTCACATCAACATCGCCCGCAACTACGCCGAGCCTTGGGTGCAGCCGCTGTACACCTTCGCCGATGTCGACCGCGCCTTGGATCAGCTCGTGAGCGTCCAGTACGGTCGTGAAACGCAGATCGCCCCCGGTGTCAGCTTCACCTTCGCCGAAGCCGGCCACATTCTCGGCTCCGCGATGGTGTCGATGAAATTGGAAGGCGCTTCGGGCACTCGCCGGATGACCTTCAGCGGCGACCTCGGTCGCCGGGGCATCCCGCTGCTAAAGCCGACGGCCCCGCTCCCCCCGGCGGATTTGCTCATTTGCGAGAGCACCTACGGGAACCGCATCCACGCATCGCTCGGTGAGACCATCGACAAGCTCTACGCCACGATCCGCGCCACGATGGAGCGCGGCGGCAAAGCGCTGATCCCCGCGTTCAGCCTCGGCCGGACGCAGTTGATCGTCCACTTCCTCCAACTCGGATTGCGGGCCGGGAAGATCCCGAAGGTGCCGATCTACGTCGACAGCCCCCTCGCGGCGGACATCTCCGAAGTGTACCGCAACCACCCGAACGCCCTCGACGAAACCGTCGCCGCGGCGGTGCGGGAAGGCCACGGGATTCTCGGTGGCGACGGGGTTCAATTCGTGCGATCCTTCGAGGCGAGCACGGAACTGATGCTCCGCCCCGGTCCGCACGTCATCGTGGCGTCGAGCGGGATGTGCGACGCGGGCCGGATCGTCTCGCACCTGAAGCAGAACGTGGACGATCCGCGCAGCACCGTCATCCTCGTGAGCTACCAAGCGACCGGCACCACCGGCCGGCGACTGATGGAACCGAAGCCGACGGTTTTCTTCCAAGGCAAGGAATGGAACAAGTGGATGGAGGTCGTCCACCTCGACGGTTTCAGCGGGCACGCGGATACGAACGACTTCCTGGCGTACTTGGAGCCGTTGAAAGGGAAGGTTGGCAAGATCCGATTGATCCACGGCGAACGCGATCAGTCCGACGCCTTGGCGGCGACGTTGCGCGGGGTCGGCTTCACCGATGTGGCGGTACCGCAACCGGGGGATCGGGAGAGGATTTGAGGCGCCCGTGCAATACGACCCGCTACCCGAGTTCCGCCGCTGCCCGGCCACGGGTCGTTGGGTCATTTTCGCACCGGAGCGGGCCCGCCGACCCATCACGCTGAAGCACACCCAAGCCCACCATCGTGACCCCGCCGCACCCGCGCCGGTCTGCCCGTTTTGCGAAGGGCACGAGGCGGAATCCGCGGGCGAACTTTACGCCATCCGCGCTCCCGATTCGGCCAAGGATACACCCGGATGGGAACTCCGCGTCGTGCCGAACAAGTTCCCCGCGCTCCGGCGGGATATGTCCTCCACCTTGCCGCTGCTCGATCCGTTCTTCGAAGTCCGCCCCGGCTTCGGAACGCACGAGGTCGTCGTCCCGTGCCGGCAACACGAAGTGAACCCCGCGAAGCTCACGCCGACGCAGTACGCCAACTTGCTGATCGCGTACCGCGACCGCTTGCGGACGATTTCCAGCGACAACCTCTGGCACTACGCCCAAGTGTTTCAAAATGTCGGGGCCGAAGCCGGAGCGTCGTTGGCCCACTTGCACGCGCAGATCCTCTCGCTGCCGATGGTGCCCGATGCGATCCAATCGGAGCTGACCTTCGCGAAAGCCCATTTCGATGCGAACGGGTTGTGCGTCTACTGCGAAATGCTCGGGAAGGAGCGGAGCGACCGAACGCGGATCATCCGGGAGACGGAACACTTCGTCGCGCTCTGCCCGTTCGCCCCGCGTTTCTCCTACGAATTCTGGGTGCTGCCGAAGTACCACGCCAGCCATTACGAGATCACCGGCGACGCGGCGCTGGCCGAGCTCGCATTGGTGTTTCTCGAGTTGCTCGCCGCGCTCGATGCCGTGTTGGCGGAGCCGGCGTACAACGCGTTTCTGCACACGACCCCACTGCGGGTCAGGCCGAATTCGCACTTCCACTGGCATTGGGAGTTCATCCCGCGCACGGCCCGCGCCGCCGGGTTCGAATGGGGCAGCGGGTGCTTTCTGAACGCCGTGCCGCCGGAAAAGGCCGCGCACGAATTGCGCGGCGCGATCAATAACCTTCGTTCGTAAACACCGGTGGCTTCGCCGGCGCCGTGCCGATCATTTTCATCATCACGTCTTGGTAGATCGCTTCGGTACTCGAGTTGGTTTCCGACGCCGGCAGTTCGATTGGCCCGAATCCGGACGGGGACGGTTGGAATGTCGACACGGCCAACGGCGCGGTGATCCCGGCCGCGCGGAAGACGGTCAAATCGTCCGGCTTTAAGCGGAGTTCGGCCGTCCACGCCATGCTGCCGTCCGCGTTCTTGCTGTACCGGATCGTGACCAGCGCGGGTTTGTCGGTGGGGGGTTCCCCGAAGGCGATCAAATCCTTGCCCACGGCGGTGGCGATCCCGTCGGCGAAGCGCGCCCGCAAACCTTTCGAGAGGCTCGTGACCATCGGCGATTCGGTGTCGATCACCGCGATCGACACCGCCGGAGTCTCCGGGCCGCGCAGCGAATTCAGCAGTGCCACCATGCCGTCGCGAAGTTGCGGATCGGCTTCCGGATTGCGCTGGACTTGTCCGACCGGGACGTCGTAGAGCTTCGCCAGCAACTGGGTGGCTTCGTCCCGATTGCGGGTGTTCCGCTCGTTCAGCAGATAATCGCGCAGGCCTTGGGCACCGGTGAACTTTTCCGAAGGATCCTTGCCGATGTTGTCCCTCGCCGCGGCGAACGCCATGTTGTCTTGGAACATGCCGTTGGTCGAGAAGAAGAGAGCGAAGGCCCCGCCGCCGACGCCGATCCAAGCGAGAATCCCGAGGATGCCGGACTTCGGCCGGCCTTTCTGGCGGACATGATCGGTCATCGTGTCGATCCGCAGATCGGCCTCTGTGACGTTCGGCGGGGCTTCGTCTTCCTCCGCCATGTACTTGGCCACCGCCCCCGCTTCGTCGGATTCCAAGCCCACGAACGGCCCGTCCTCGCGGCTGCGCACCCACTCGAGGGCGTGGTAGTAATCGGCGACTCGTTCGCCGAATACTCTGTTCTGCACCGGCACAGCGAATTGATCCATCTCGGTGGAAACCATGACCGCGTTCGTCCCGTGCGGCACCACCTCGGCCCCCGGCGGGATCTGAAACACCCGCAAAGTCTCCCCGGCACCGACGAACGCGTGTTCGGAATCGAAATACTGAAAGTACCCCGCGTAGTTATCGGCGTTCGCCAGCCAGCGGCGCACGGCGAACCAGATCAACCAACCCCCGAGCAAGATCCCGGCCGTTTGCAACATCGCCGTCGCCCACGGCGCTTTGCTGGAGGTGTATCCGATCCAGAGGAAGAGCGGCATCACGACGATCCCGGCGAGCAGCGCCCAGAGCGGTCGCTTATCGGAGACGGCCAGATACATCCCGGGCGCGCCGCGCCCGCCGGCGCGGCGGACATCCCCGAGGTATTTCTTCGACTCGGCGTCGATCGCGGAGTAGTCGAACGATTCGGACATGATTGACTCCCGAGTGACGAATGACTCAATCCGACAACTTGTGCGGCACGAACCGGCTCGTGTTCTGCGTCACCATGCGGCTGTCCTCGCGGATGCCGATGCCGCAGGCCCAGCCGTGGACAATCCAACTGCCGACGATCGGGTACATACCCTCGTGGGCCTTCAAGTTCGCCAACTGCTGGTAGACGCACACCGAAGTATCGTACGCCCCTTCCGTCTCCTGTTCGGCCACGCCGTTGCGGACGACTTGGATGTTCGCCCCCTCGCGCGCGTGGACCGGCTTGCGAACATAGCTCCCGAAGGACGGTTGTTCAAACCACGCCGGCAGCAGAAACGGCGAATCCGGGTTCAACTGGTAGAGCAGCGGCAGGATCGATTTGCACGAGAGGATCATCTTCCACGGCGGCTCGATCCACTTGGTTCCCGCGTCCGGAATGTGCCGTCCGAAGGTGTCTTTTGTCAGCCATTCCCAAGGGTAGAGTTTGAAGATCGACTGGATGACCCGGTTCTGAGGGTCGGTGAAACGCTTGCGGGCCGTGTCGTAGCCGATGGCTTCGATGTCGAGGTAGGCAGTCGTGAGGCCCGCCTGAATCGCCGTATCGCGGAGGTATTCGACCGTGATGTAATCCTCGACGTTCCCCTCAATGGCCGAGAAGTGGATCGGCGCCGGGTTGAAGGCCTTGGCCGCCGTCCATGCCTCCACGAGCCGGTCGTGGATGTTGTTGAACTGGTCGCCGCGGTCGTCGGTCTCTTTCAGCCAGTGCCACTGGGCGACCGCCGCTTCCACCAAGCCCGTCGGCGTGTCGGCGTTGAATTCGAGCAGCTTGGGCGGGCCGACGCCGTCGAAGGCGAGGTCGAAGCGGCCGTAGACCGAGGGCCAGTCTTCGTCCCAACTGCGGACCAGGATCTCTTCGAACT
>JANOSQ010000875.1:0-3465 GCA_031415915.1 Fimbriiglobus sp.
GGAACTATAATCGTAGGGGATGTCCGAGACTTCTTCGTAATCGCCGCGGTCGCGGAAGATGTGCAACACGCGGCCGCGGCTGAGGTCGTCGAACTTCGGCTGGCGATACTTCACGGCGACGAGCGGCTTTTCCGGCGCCAAGTCGTGGACGACGACGCGCACTTTTTGAATGCCCACGAAGCTGTGATCGTCCACGCGTTTGCTCCCGGCGTGCACATCGTAGATTTCGAAGATCGCGCGGAAAACCTGCACGATCTGCTTGAGGTTCACGCCGTCTTCGACGTAAATCACGTCGATTTCGACGCCGCGGAGGATTTGGTGCAGGTGTTGCCGGGAGCGCCGGCCGAAGACGCTGCTGAAGGGCGGGCCGACGCTGCGGAGGCTCCCCTCGCCGTCTTCGGCGCGTTTGCTCGCGTCGCCGTCCTCGCGGCCCAAGCCGTTGAAGAACCACCAATGCGGGGCGAGCCAATAGCCCCCGCCTTGCGCCCGGTCTTCGGCTCGCGCCTGCTTCATCAGCGATTTCAAACCGCGGAAGAACCGCCGGCGGAGTTGGATTTCATCGCGGCGGGCGAAGCGCTCGCGCACGGCGCCGGCTTGCAAATCGGACAAGCTGACTTTCAACGGCCAACGCGGGTCGAATTCGGTCGCCTCGGACATCTCCGGGTGTACGAGCACCAATCCGACTTCGATCGACTTCGGTTTCCCGTCGTCGGCCCGCACTCGGAAGCCCCACTTCGACACGATCTCGGTGATTCGTTCCAAGGAATCGCTGGCCCGCGGGCTTTGCACGTGCATCGTCGGCGGCGTCCGTTGCGATGGGTTCGAGCGCCAGACCGTGTAAAGTCGGGCGGTCAGGATCACGATCAATCCCGGCGTCGTCCAAGCGACCAACGCGGCGAGCGAGCCCGTCAGCGGCATCGAGTCCTCGGCTTCGATATTCGTCAGCAGCCGGCCGCACATCCCGGTGAGGATCAAGTCGGTGTAAGCGATAACCAAGAGGATCACGCCCCCGGCCACCAAGCGCGGGGCGGGCACCGAGTAGATCCGCCCGGAGGGCCGCGAGCGCCAAAGCAGGGCCAGTTCCGCGTGACCCGGCCGCACGCACCAGTAGAGGGCGATGATCGCGGTCACGGCGCACACCGCCATCACGCCGACGACCGGGAAATAGGCCGCGGCGCCGGTGATGGCGAAGATGTAGGTGAACCCCGAGACGATGAGCACCACCCGGCGATCCGAATCGGAGAGCGAGTCGCGGAGCCAGCGGTCGAGCATCATCATCGGCACGAACAGCCCGGCGAGCAGGCCGGCGAAAAGCAGTGTCCAGAGCGTCAGCAGGATGAGCAGGTAGAAGACGTAGGACGTCTGCACGCCGATGTCGCGCCAGCCGCCGGGGAGCAAATACCAAACGCCGACCGTCGCGGTGCCCCACGCCAGCAACCCGAAGGCGATCCACCACGCGAACCGAGGCAATCGCTGGGGCAGCGGCGGGTTTCCGCGGAAATCGATGCCGTGCTCGTACTTCATTTTGGCGATTCGGTCGGTCGCCCGGTTGGCCCGCTTGATCAACCAGTTCACCCAATCGAGGGGGCGCCGGCGATGCCAGAATGCGACCGCGCCGGCGAGGGAGATCAACGCGAGCGCCCCCAAGCCGTCTTGCACGTCGGACGTGAAGGCGCGACCGAGGATTTCGAGCCCCAACAGGCCCGAAATGACCCCCATCGAGAAGAGAACCTGACCCGACTCGCGGACAGGAACCGACAACGTGAACGCGGAGGCGAGCAACTTCATACGGGAATTGTACCGCACGCACGGCCGGCGGGATCGGGGCAAGGCAATCTTTTTTCCAATTCGCTCACACCGTCACGGTCAGCGTTTGAAACAGCTTCTGCACGTGCTTCGCCAGCAGGTCGAATTCCAAGTTCACGCGGTCGCCGACGGCTTTGTTCCCCAACGTCGTGTGGGCGAGCGTGTGGGGAATGAGCATCACGGCGAGGTGGCCCCGTTCGACTTTCGCGAGCGTCAGGCTGACGCCGTCGATGGCGATGGAGCCTTTGAGCACGAGCAATTCGTCGAATTTGGCGGGGAACGTGAATCGGACGGTCTCCCACTCGCCCGAAGTTGTGCGTTCGAGCATTGTTCCCGTGCAATCGACGTGGCCCGTCACGAAGTGCCCGCCGATGGGGTCGCCGACGCGCAACGCCCGTTCCAGATTGACCGCGGCCCCGGCGTTGATGGAGCCGAGGGCGGTCGCCAGTACCGTTTCCGGTCCGATTTGGAACTCGAACGTTTCGGCATCGGAAGCGACGACCGTGAGGCAAACGCCATCGACGGCCACGCTCTCCCCGAGGACGAGGTGCGGAGCGATGTTCGGTTCACGAACGGTGAGCCGGCGCCCGCCGGTGCCATCGTCGGTGGCGGTGGTGACGGTGCCTTTGGCTTGGATCAATCCGGTGAACATGGGGTGGCTCCGAGCGGATTGCTATAGTCGGCTCGTCAGAGCCGGACGCGTAAGCGACGTTTGATTTGGGTTGCGAGAAACAACTGCAATTCGAGATCAAAACCATACGTCGCTAACGCGTCCGGCTCTGACGAGCCGACTTTCCGCAAAGCCGGCACTGCGGAAAGTCGATAAACTTACCCAGTTCCATTCTACGGCGGCGAGGTTCACGGCCCCATGGGGATGCTCGATCATTGGCACCCGATCTTCCCGAGCCAGAAGCTCAAGCGCGGCAAAACCGCGGGTCTGCAACTCGCCGGGAGCCTGATTTGCCTCTACCGCACGGCGGAGGGGGCCGTGGCCGCGGTCAACGACGTCTGCCCGCACCGCCGGTTGAAGTTGAGCTATGGCCGTGTCGTCGGCGACCGCATCGAGTGCAAGTACCACGGCTGGACGTTCGACGCCTGCGGCAACGGCGAAAGCCCGAGCACCCCCAAACTCCACACCTGCACCGACGCCTACGACACCCGCGAAGAACACGGTTACATCTGGGTGAAGTCGAAGGCGAGCACGCCCGAATTCCCCGAGATCAACACCGACAAGTACTACCACTTGGGCAACTTCCACCACGTCGTCCCGGCGCCGCTGGAATTGACCGTGGACAACTTCAACGAGATCGAACACAGCGGCACCGTCCACGACACCTTCGGCTACGATCTCGCCCGGATGCACGAGGTAAAGGTGAACTTCGAACCGACCGACGAAACCGTGAAAGTCACGAACGTCGGCCCCACGAAGACGCTCTTCAAACCGCTGGCGTGGATCCTCGGCATCCGCAAAGGCGACCTCTTCCACGACCATTGGACGACGCACTTCTCCCCGGTTTACAGTGTCTACGACCACTGGTGGACCTCGCCCGACGGCAGTCGAGAATCGATGATGCGCTGGCGGCTCTACATGTTTTTCTGGCCCATCGACGCCGACCGCACCGCGGTCACGTCGTTCGTCTACGCCAAGAGCCGCTTCCC
>JANOSQ010000876.1:0-1832 GCA_031415915.1 Fimbriiglobus sp.
GCTTCAACACCCCGCGAATTCGAGCTGCACATGGCGGCGCTCGAATGGAGTTTGATCGACCCGATCATCATCAATTCCGAAGACGATATCAAAGCGACGAACTGGCGCGATCGTGGACTGCGACCCTTCACCCATCAAATCCAAAACCTCATCACGTTTTGCCGCCGGTTGCCGGTCACGCTCATCGCAGACGATGTCGGACTCGGCAAAACAATCAGCGCCGGCTTGATCCTCAGCGAATTGATTTCGCGCAAGCGCGTGAATCGCACATTGGTGATTTGCCCGAAAGTGCTCACCGAACAATGGGTCGGCGAACTCGATCAGAAATTCGGCATCACCGCGAAAGAGGCCACGGGCGCCGGACTCGATGCGGAATTGCAACGGAACACCCAGGTCGTTGTCACCACATATCACAGCGTGAGCAGTCGTCTGGAAAGCTTGTTGCCGGGACAGTTCGATCTCTGCATTCTCGACGAAGCCCACAAATTAAGGAATCTCCACGGTGCCCAAAAGACACCGGCGATGGCCGAGAACGTCCGCACAGCATTGCAGCGGCGACCATTCAAGTACGTCGTGATGCTGACCGCCACGCCGATCCAGAACAAAGTCTGGGATCTCTATTCCCTAATCGATTTGCTGAAAGTCGCCGAGGGCAAGCCGAACCCGCTCGGGTCGCCGCCGGAGTTTAAAACGCGGTTCGTGCAACCGGGGTCAGATGGCCGCCGCTTGAAACCGGAGCAAGCCAAGACCTTCCAAAATTTGGTACGGCCCAGCCTGACGCGGACGCGCCGTTCGGACGTTCGCTCAAATTCCCCGACCGTCGGCTGACAATGGTTCGGGTTCCGCTGACCGGCCCGGAATCGGCCATGCAGATCCATATCGGGCGAATCATCGGGAGCCTCAACGCACTTTCGCAGACGTCCTTGGCCCATGCCTTCATGAGCAGCCCGCGCGCTCTCGTCAAACAAGCCGAGAATATGACCGGACTCGAACCCGATGCGGTTCGGCAATTTCGAGACTTGGCGGACCGAATCCCGAGGCCGGCCAAACTCGTCCGGTTGCTCGCGCTGCTCGAAGAGTTGCGAGCCGAGCAAGGTCCGACGTGGCGTGCGGTCGTGTTCACGGTGCGCCGAGAAACGCAGGACATGATCGGCGAGATTCTTCGGGCCCGCGGGATCGCAACCGGCTTCATTCGCGGGACCGATCCGACGGGAAACCGCAATACCATCGCGGGCTACAACGCCGACTTGCCCACGGTGAATGTCATTGTCTCCACGGACGCCGGTGCCGAGGGCATCAACCTGCAAAAGGGGAACGTGCTCATCAATTACGACCTGCCGTGGAACCCGATGGTCGTCGAACAGCGGATCGGACGGGTTCAGCGACTCGGCTCGGATTTCGATAACGTCGTGATCCTCAATTTGGTCGGCGCCGGAACGGTCGAAGATCGGATCGTCGCGCGGTTGCTCGAGAAACTGCAAGGGGTGTCGCAAGCGCTCGGCGACATCGAAGGCATTTTGTAAGCGGCCGATTTGGACGAAGATAGCGGCGCGAGTTTCGAATCGCGAATGCGGAAAATGGTGGTCGAAGCGCTGCAAGGAAAAGATGTCGTCGTCTCGCAGCGCCTCCTCGAAGCCGACATCGATCGCGCCGAGAAAATCTTCGAAGAGCAACGGGAGTACTTGAACCGCACGCTGGGCCAATCGCGGGACGATCCCGCAACCCATTGGCCGCCGCCGAAGATTGAACGCAACCCGCCGCGGATGGCCTACCGCGATTTTGTGTTTGGGGCCAAGAGGGCTGAGGGTTGCACCGTGCGCGAAATCGACGGG
>JANOSQ010000877.1:0-1752 GCA_031415915.1 Fimbriiglobus sp.
CTCAATTTCACATATTCGAGTCGAATTTGTCTCAAATATGTATGTTCGGAACTCGAAATCGCCTGAAAAACAGCGGCAAAACCCAGTGAACGGTTACAATCCTTTTCTCCAATGACATGTGCAGCTGTGAGAATGTAAGCAGAGTTGTCAAGGATGGCACCAGTACCGTAAGAATTGCCAATCAAGACAACGCCGTCGAATTCATTGTTGTTCGCGCCGAGAGCTGCGACAGTTCCCGCTCCAGCGACGCTGATTATGGGCGTGACGCGGTCTTCCAATTGCAAGAGTTCAAGGTGCCCAATCTGTGTTGATCGTCGCTTTTTCATGGTTTGCTCGTGGGCCAGCAAGAATGGCGGGTATTATTTGATGATTGATGGGTGGGCGATGGCCCCACCGAATAGAACGGCTTTGTCCGAGTTTTGGATGATGAAGAAGAGGAAAGGTCGATCCACGATAAGGCTGAGATTCCTTCGTGGTCTTGGGTTGCTGATCGGTCGGTCGCCCGTAACTGCAGTCGCCGCCGCCGCCACGGTTCCGTCCTCATCCACTTCAACCACCGCTTCATGGATCACTTGTTCGAGCTTGAATTTGGCTTGGGTCGTGATGCCTTGGAATTCGGCTTCCGAACCGAACGCAAGGGGCATCCCTAGCCCCGCCAAGCCGCCGGATAGCCCGTATCGCTGGCTCACACGGAACTTGGGAAAGGTGAAATGAACATCACCGGCTTGGAGGCCGCTGAGCCAAACTCGCAGCTGCTCCGATATCAGATTACGAACCACGTTTTGCAAGCCGTCGATGGCATCCGGTACAACCACGATCATCGAATGCTGATGCCTTTGATAGGGAAGCATCACAATCTTCACGCCGTCGCCTGTGTAAAATGCCGACGCTATCGTTGTACGCATCATCGGCACGTCCACAGTTTTGTCCGGTGCAACCCAGAATTTGTCTTGGATGGTCCTCCCTTTTTGAAACGGGGCAGCCCACTGTCCTTTAAAATAGACCGCGTTAGCCAGCACGAAGGGCTTTGATACGTAATTCGGCGTCGGCGTCGAAATCATTGGACTTACGTCGATCGCATAAGGACTTACGTCGAGAAAACCGATTTACGTATCAAAGCCCAGCACCAAGGCAGTGCTCGGGGTAACCCCGCCCTTGTGGATCAACTCCGGAATCTTCTCCCGCGTTTGCTCGCTCACCCACTTGTTAATCGTCTGCCGAGAGCCTTCTGTATTTTTGGCGAAATCCAATTCTCGGAAGCCGCCGCCGTAGTGCCGCTTCGTGAGACTCAAAAATTCCGGTTGGAACTGCAGTCCGCGCTGGCCCCACAATCCGTTGGCCACGTTGAACTCCGGCTTGTCCTTGCCGCCGTCGCTCTTGAGTTTGCGGGCCAGTTCCGCATGGGCTGGGTGGACGCGGTCGCCGAGTTTCTCGATGCCGAGCACCTTGGCCATCTGCGCGGCCGTCTCGCCGCGGGCGCCGGCGTAGGTCATCGACAGCGCGGCGTGGATGCTGTACGGCGAGAAGAAGATGTGAAGTGCGCCCCCAGAGCGAGACCAGTCAGGGACAGGTTTATTGTATGGTCGGCGAGGCGGCCTTCTCCGCCCGCCACTGCTGCTCGAACTCGGCCGGGGTGAGATAGCCGAGCGACGAGTGGATCCGCTTGCGGTTGTAAACGGCGTCCAGGAACTGACCCAACTGACTGCGCGCGTCGGCGAAGTCGGCGTACTCGGTCAGGGAGATCTCCTCCTC
>JANOSQ010000878.1:0-15161 GCA_031415915.1 Fimbriiglobus sp.
CCATTCCGGTTCCCCCTCTCCGCTTCGGAGAGGGGGCTAGGGGGTGAGGTCTGCGCTACCCCCCGCAACCAGGCCCCGTTCAACTGATCGAGCAGAATCGCCGCGGTGCGCACCGTCGTCGCTCGGGTCAACGGTTCGAGCGCTCTCGGGTCGACACCCGTGCGGTCGAACTCGAAGGGATTGCATTCGACACATCCCGCCGCGGTGAACTGCCCGACGATCCAGCGGACGACGGCGACACCGCCGTGGCAGTGGATTTCGAATTCGTCCGCAGCCTTCCCCCCCAGGATCACTTCGTCGCCGATGCCCGCGCCGAAGTTGCCGAACCAAACGCGCCGGAGTTCGGGTGCATCGGGCAGTGAGCCCTTCGCGGGGCGGAAGTTTTCCTTCACAAGCTGCCACGCATTCGGTCCGCGCACCGCGACGGTTGCGATCGCGCCCGAGCCCGGCGGCGTCAGCACCGACACGGCGGTATCACCGGTCATGGCAACGCCTCGGCCGAGATGCGGATGCCTTCGAGAACCAGATCCGGGATGTGGGTCACCGGATCGGGGATCGCGTCGAGCAGCACTTCCGCATCGCCGCCGGTGATGAAGATGGGCAGGTCGGCCCCTTCGCCGAAACCGGCTCGCAGCGTGAGGATGGCGCCGAGGCTCGCCCAGAAGATCCCCGCGCGGATCGCGGCGTCGGTCGTGCGTCCCGGCAGCGGTTCGACCGGTTCGCGGAGCTTCACGAGCGGCAATTGCGCCGTGAATTCGTTCAGCGATTTCGCCATCAGTGCCAAGCCGGGCAAGATGGCGCCGCCCGCGAATGACCCACTCGCATCCATCCAGTTCACGACGAGCGCCGTGCCCGCTTGCACGACGAGAAAGGGTTCGTCGGAGGAATGATAAATCCGCGCGCCCAAGCAGGCGAGCAAGCGATCGAGTCCGACTTGCTCGGGAGAATCGACCGACAGATCGAGGGGGATTTGCGAAGGGGAGTCGATCACCTTGACCGTTGCACTCGCACCGCCGAGCCACGGCGAGAACTCGGCTGTGGCCGGGGGATTGACGCTGACCACGACCCAGCGCGACGACGAATCGAGTTCCCAGCGGGTGGCCTGTTCGAGCCAAGCGTTCTCGGAATACAAGTCGAGACTCGCCACTTCCGCGACGCGGTTCCCTCGCACGCGGCCCCACTTCATCCGGCTGTTGCCGATGTCCACCACCACGTCCGGCGTCACGGGGCGGCCTCCTCGGGGACCTCGCTGCGGATCGCTTTTTCGGTGGCGAAGACCACCTGCTTCACCTTCTTGCCCGCGTCCGCCTTGCGCATCTCGTTGATCAGCTTCGTCGCTTGGCCGACGACCTTCGACAACCCCGCGCCGGTGACGGACGACATCAGAAATACCTCTCGGCAGAGGTCGTGTTCGAGTTGGTTCTTCACCTCCTCGGCCCCCGTCAGTTCCGCCTTGCTGATGCAGATGATCTCCGACTTCTCCGCGAGATCTTGGCTGTAAGTGCCGAGTTCCCGGCGGATGGTGTGGTAGTTCTCGATGGGGCTGGAGCCGTCGAGCGGGAACGGTTCGATCAGGTGGATCAGCACGCGCGTTCGTTCGACGTGGCGCAGGAATTCGTGACCCAAACCGACACCTTGCGAGGCGCCCTCGATCAACCCGGGCAGGTCTGCAAGGACGAAATTCGAATCGCCACCGAGCGAGACGATGCCGAGGTTGGGGTGCTTGGTGGTGAACGGGTAGTCGGCGATCTCCGGCGTGGCGCGGCTCAGGCGCGAGAGCATGGTCGACTTGCCAGCATTGGGGAAGCCGATCAATCCGGCGTCGGCGATGACTTTCAATTCGAGGATGATGTGCCGTTCTTCGCCCTCTTGACCCGGTTCGAATTCCCGCGGCGTCCGGTTGGTCGCGGTGGCGAAGTGCTTGTTCCCGCGCCCGCCGTGCCCGCCTTTGCCGACGACGACTTCATCGCCGATTTCGACGAGGTCCTTCAGCAGGTTCCCGCGTTCGCGATCGCGCACGATGGTACCCGGCGGCACGGGGATGACCATGTCCGCGGCGTGCGAGCCGGTGCACTGGTAGGTGCCGCCCGATTCCCCGGCCTTCGCGCGCCAGTGCTTCTTGTGCAGCAATGGGGAAAGATTATCGGCATTCGCCACGGCGCGGACGATGACCGAGCCGCCCCGGCCGCCATCGCCGCCGTCCGGCCCGCCACGCGGGATGTACTTCTCGCGGCGGAAGGAGCACATGCCCCGACCACCGTTGCCGCCGCGGACATAGATTTCGATGCGATCGACGAACATGGGAGCATTTCGGAAAAAGCGGTGCGGTTAAACTGTTATCCGATGTCTATCATCTGGTGTCTATCGTCTGTTTTATCTGCCAACAGACGATAGACACCAGATGATAGACATCGGTGAAAGCGGGACGCCTCACATCCGTTCGACCGTGTGGATGCCCAACAAGCTCAACGCTTGTTGAATCGTCCGACCCGTCAAATCGACCAGCAGCAATCGGCTCGCTTTCAATTCGAGGGACTCGGCGGTAATCACCGGGCATGCTTCGTAGAAGGTGCTGAGCGCTTTGGCCAAGTCCCAAAGGTAGCCCGCGATCAAGTGCGGCAGATATTCTTCGCCAGCGGCGACGAGGATCTCTTCGAACTTCAGCAACTGCAAAGCCAAATTTCGCTCGGCCGGTTCCACCAGTGTCACAGCAGGTCCGGTCTGGATCGCTCCCGCTTTGCGCAGGATGTTCCGGCAGCGGGCGTAGGCGTATTGCATGTATGTCGCCGTGTTCCCCTCGGTCGCCAGCATCTTGTCATAGTCGAAGATGTAATCGGTCGCACGGTGGTTGCTGAGGTCGGCGTACTTCACAGCGCCGATACCGACGATATTGGAGAGATTCCCCATCTCCAGATCGTTCAACTCGGGGACGTCTTGACCGCGCTCGCGGCGCTCCGCGCTGTTCGCTTCGTACTTGAGCTTGGCCCGGCTGGTCGCTTCATCGAGCAGCACGTCCAGTTCGATGGTTCCGCCGTCGCGCGTCTTCAGCGGCCGTTTGTTTTTGCCGAGGATCGACCCGAACTGCACGTGTTGAAACTCGACACCTTGATACCCCCATCGTCGGGCATTCGCATACAGCGTCTTGAAGTGCAGCGCCTGCCGGGCATCGACGACGTAGAGCATCGCGTCGGGTTTCCACGTCTCCATGCGGTAGCGGATCGTGGCGAGGTCGGTCGTCGTGTAGGTGAAAGCCCCGTCGCGCTTGCGGATCAGCGCCGGCGGCTCCTCCTTCGCCATCTCCGTTTCCTTCGGCACCACGCCCTTGGCATTCGGCACCACGACGGCGCCGTTGCTCTCGACCGCGACGCCCTTTGCCAACAAGTCTTCGACCACCCCGGCCAGCATCGGGTTGTAAAAGCTCTCGCCGTTGGCGACATCGATCTTCACCCCGAGCCGCTCGTAGATCGGGCGGAGCATCTCCAAGCACGCGGGCATGAACTCGTTCCAGAGCGCCGTATTCTCCGGGTCCCCGGCGTGCAGCTTCGCCGTCTCGCGTCGGCAAGACTCCATGATCTCGCCCGTGCCTTCGTCCTCGTCGTCGGAGGCCTTCGCCATCTGGCGGATGAGCACATACAACCGCGCGAGTTCCCGCACGGGATCGAGTTTGTACGCCGCGTCGTCGCGGAGCATTTTGTAGCCGTGGATGAGGATGCCGAACTGCGTGCCCCAGTCGCCGAGGTGGTTGTCGCCGACGACGGTGTGCCCGAGGTGGCGCAGGATGCGCACGAGCGAATCGCCGATGATCGTGCTGCGCAAGTGGCCGACGTGCAGCGGCTTGGCGACGTTCGGCCCGCTGAGGTCGATGACGAACATTTTCGGGGCGGACACTTTGGCGACGCCGAGGCGATCGTCACCGGCGATGCTCTGCACGGCGGAAGCGAGCCAACCGGCGTTCAACTTCAAATTGATGAATCCCGGCCCCGCGACCGTCGCCGAATCGAGCATGTCATTCGGAAGCACCCGGTCGACGATCGCCTTCGCCAAGTCCTGCGGCTTCTGCCCGAGCACCTTGGCCAGCGGCATGGCGAAGTTGGCTTGGTAGTCGCCGTTCTTCGCATCGGCGACGGCTTTGACCATCGCGGCGTACTCCGGCACCTTCGCCGCATCGGGGGCGATGGACTTCAGCACCGGCTCGAACAAGCCGCGGATTCGGAGGAGCAGGTTCATAATTGGACAAGAACTTATCTTCGTAGGGCGGGTTCCGAAGACTCCACCCGCCCTACGAAGAGTGCTTATTCCAGCTCCTGTTCCCAGTCGAGCTTCACGGCGTCGGCCCAAAGCTCTTCGAGGTTGTAATAGCTGCGCGTTTCGGCGTCGAACACGTGGACCAGCACGTCGCCGTAGTCTTGCACCACCCACTTGCTCGACTCGTAGCCCTCGACCCCCGTGCGGGTGTCGCCCGCACGGCGGAGCGTGGCGTCGATTTCTTCCACGATGGTGTGGATCTGCCGGCGGCTGGTGCCAGTGGCGATCACGAAGAAGTCGAACTGCCGGGTGACGTTCCGCAAATCCAAGATGACGATCTCTTGGCCCTTGTTATCGGCCGCGGTTTGAGCGGCTAAGCAAGCGCGCTGGAGGGCATCGGGGATATCGCGGTGGCGGAGAGTGGCGGTCGAAGCAGGCACGCCGACCGACTCGGAGAGAGGTAGCAGGGTGGCGACGCTGTTCAAGTGATCTCCCTTTAGGCATGGCCCCCGGGAGATCGAGAACGCAAAAAGCCGAACAGCTCGCGGTGCTGGTTCGCCTTCGTGATCGACCCCCTGAAAGGTGCAGTCCATTCCTGGCACGCGGACGAACGCATCGTCCGCATCTGTTCTATCATCGGTCGCGGCCGGGGAATGTCAAGTGGCCGAGCCGAGGAGTGACCCGCGCGCCGCCGGTTGGGTTCGGGAGAATCCGGAGAATATGCCGGGCCGAGGCTACTTGGCGCCGGACAAGATCCAATCTTTGATGAGCTTCATCTCGGCCGCGGTCAATTTCTCTTTGCCCGCCGGAGGCATGGCTCCACTTTCGATCTGTTCCCAAAGCAGGCTCTTGCCCGGTTCTTTCGCGATCACGGCCGGGCCCCCGCTGTTATCGCCCCCTTTGGCGATCGACGCCAGCGAGCGCAAGTCGAGGCCGCCTTTGATCGACGGGTCACCGTGGCAGGCATTGCACTTCAGCTTGAAGATCGCGTTGATCTTTTCCGCGAACAGCACCGGCGTCACCATGGGTTCGGGCGGTTTCGGCGCGGGCTTGGTCGGTTCGGCCTTCGGTTTCGTCGGTTCCGCCTTCGGTTTGGTCGGCTCGGTCTTCGGTTTCGTCGGTTCCGTTTTAGGCTTGGACAATTCCGCTTCGGGAAGCGAGGGCCTTGCGGTTTCGTTCTGGGCGACTTCGGCCGCGACCTTGGCTTTCAGCTCAGTCTTGCTCTGGCCGAGCGAGACGCCCAAGCCGAAGCCGAAGAGCAGAATCGCCCCAATCCCGCACATCCCCAGAATCCACTCGCCTTTGGGCATCGCCGGCTTGCGTTCGATTTCCGCGTCGTCGGTCTCAAAATCGTTGTGCGGCATGGAATGCTCCTGGGAATGCGGTTCCATCAGTTTGGCACAATTCCGGAACGATGTTAGAGCAAATCGGGAGAGTGCTCGCAAGTTGTTTCTGGTACTGTCTTTATCGTTGTCACAACCACTTGGCCCCGGATCGCTTACCAATCGAAGCACCCCACGCGCTCCGAAGTTCCGGCCTACTGCCGAAATTCGCGCCAACGGTGCCGGCGGAATGCGGTTGAGAGTGATGAACCCGCGAACGGAGCGCTGGACGCCGCACGGTCCGGGCGTTAAGTTGGGGACGCGGACGCAATGCCACCACCCCCGATCGACCCGACCCGGACGCCGTGTGGCCCCAGTCCCCGAACCCCTCCACCCGCCGGAGGAGACAACTTGGATTGTCGCCGCCCAACGGGGTGATCGGGCCGCTTACGCCCGGGTCGTGGATGCGTACTGGGAACGGCTTTACCGCTGGCTCTTCCGCATGACCCACGACCGGCACAAGGCCGAGGATTTGACTCAGGAAACGTTCTTGAAGGCGCTGGCCGCGATCGGCTCTTTCCGGCCGGGGACGAACTTCCGGGCTTGGCTCTTCCGCATCGGGCACAATAACTTTGTGAACCTGAAGCGCGGCGAAAAGCGGGCGACGCAGACTTTGCCGGACGAACCGATGCAGGCGGACGGAACCCCCGGCCCGCAGACGATGGCTTCGGATCGCGAAACGTTGGTGCTGGTGTCCAAGGCGGTGGCCGAGTTGCCCGCCGATTTCCGGAGCGCTTTGCTGCTCCGCGCCGAAGAAGGATTGTCTTTCCGCGAGGTGGCCGCGGTGTTGGGGATCACCGAAGAGACGGCCCGCTGGCGGGTCTTCAAGGCCCGGCAGAAGTTGGTGAAGGTGCTCGCCCCGGAGCTATTGCCCCCGATGAAAGGTGACGAAGGTTGACGCCATGAAATGCGAAGCGGTGCAAAATCGATTGCTCGCGGCCCCGGATGCCAATCATCCGGGCGAAGAGCTAACCGCGCACCTCGCCGGTTGCGCCGCATGCCGAACGATTCAAGTTCACGCGCTTCGCCTCGATCAATTGCTCGCCCACTTGCCCGCCGCGCCGTCGTCCGAAGCCAAGAAAGCCGCGTTCCTCGAATCGGTGCAAGAAGCGGGGCCGATCATCAAAGCGATCCCCCGCAGCTTGCGGACGCCCAGCGGCACCTTCAAACCGTGGCGGGCGGTCCGCCGCGAGCATTACGCGGGCATCGCCGCCGCGCTCGTGATCGGCATCGCCGGCATCTGGTTCTTCACGCGGACGAAGTCGCAGGTTCCCGAGGTCGCCGAGAAACCCCGCCACGAGCTGCTGAAAAAAGAAGTGCGGCACGTGACGAAGCTCGCCGGGAGCAACACCGCTCCGCAGCGCATGACCATCTGGGCCGAATGGGCCACGGATGTGAAGACCGAAACCAAAGAGCTTTACAAGGTCGCCCCGAGCGATGAACTGCTCGCCCTCGGCCGTCTCTTCGACCGGGCCGTTCAAGACGGCATCGTCAAACAGGCCCTGTTGCTCGACAAGCACATGCCGGCCGGCGAACGCCAAGCCCTGCTCAAAGACGCGCTCGCCCGGCTGAGCGACGCGGAAACCGAAGCGACCCAACTGGCGCAGAACGCTCCGCCCGACGCCCAGAAAACGCTCCGGAAGATGGCACAGACGGCCGGGGCCGCCCGCCTGATTCTCGAACCGCTTGTGAAAGGGGTGTGACGTGAAAATCCGACACGCCCTCGCCCTGCTCGCCATTGCCTGCATTTCGATGCTCGCGACCGCCCAACCCACCAATTCGGTGTTGTCCGCGGACGAGCAACTGAAACTGTTGAAAATGAACCGCGAGCTACTCGAAGATTTGCTCGATCAAGGAACGCGCGTGTCGGAGGCGAACACGCCACTCGACCGGGCCGCCGAGTGCCAGCGTTCCACCGACCGCTTGGCCCGCGAATTCCGCACCGCCATCGAACGCGGCGACGGCGACCGCGCCTGCGAAATCGGGGACCACGTCGAGAAGATCGTCGCCGAAGGATTCGTGCCCAACCTCGAGGCGGCCCGCCGGGACTCGAATCCCGGTTCACCCGATTACGAACGGGTGAAAGCGATGCACCGCCAAGCCACCCAAAGCCTCGACGCACTCCACGGCACCCTGCCGACGGACGGCCAACTCACCAAGTCGAAGCGATTCCAGCAACTCCGCGAGAAACTCGCCGACCTCCCCACGAAACTCGGCAAGCCCGAGTAATTCAAGAGACTCATTAGCGACGGACCAATCGCAGTTCGCCAAGCGGAATTCCTCGCGGTCGATTCTTCGCTCACGCGTCCGGCTCGTAGTGCGCAAGCGACGGGCTACCACGCTGTCCGAATAAGCGCACGAAAAAACGGGCTTGAGGAGAACCCCAAGCCCGTCTCAGTTGATCGCAATCGAACTCAGTTCGATTCGGTCTTCGGCTTCACGTCTTCAGTCTTGGGCTTCGGCTTCGGATCTTCGGTCTTCGGCATCACCACGGGTGGGGTGGTGGCCGGGCGCATGTGGATGACGCCGCCGGTGCAACCCGTGCTAGCAACCGGGGGGCAGCAATTGGTGACGGCCGGGGTGCCGTGGCAGGTGTTGCCGTGGCAGGACGACTTGGAGAAGTGGCCGCGAACTTTTTCGCGGAGGCCGAGGAAGCCGCTCTTCTCGCCGTGGCACGAGCTGCTGACCGCGGTGCCGTGGCAAGCGGCCGGGGCCGCGCCGGTACAACCGTGGTGGGCGACCACGGTGCCGTGGCAGGCGGCGTCATTGCCGTTGCAGCCTTTGTTGCGGTGGCCGAAGCCCGACACATCGCCACCCGAGGTGACGGCCATCATGAGAACCATCGTGTACATCTGCGAAGCCTCCTGGGGTTCGGGGTTCAGCCGAACCGATCGTGAAGAAAAAGCGGGATCCGCGCGGCCCGAGTTTGGGTTGCAGAAGCGGATCCGTCCGGAGCAAAGTTCATTCCAAACGCTGATCGTCGGAATGGTTTGGGCAGTGGCAATTCGGGCAAAACAGGCAAGCACAACACACTGGGCAACTATCACTGTGATACTAGAAACGGAGCGCGGCGCCGTCAATCGGAAACTGGGTCGCTTGCGGGATTTTGTCCATCATTTCTGTCTGGCGAAGTTGGGCAAGCACTTTCGCCCCGTTGGAAGGTCGGCTTCCTAACCGAATACTTATCGTTTCAAACGTGGGAAGACATCGCGCGTTGCGTAGTGTACCCTATCCCTCGTTCACGCTCCGTTCGTCGAGGCTCACCCATGGATCGGATCGCCGAGCCGCACGCGGTCGAGGATGTCGTTCCCCCGGCGTTCGCGAAGACCGTCTTCACCCTTCAATTCGCGGGTTTGATCGCGTGCACGTTGGCGTCGGTCACGGCGCTCTTCGGAGTTTCGCCCGGCCTGCTCACCACCTTGATCTTGACCGTGGTGGCGGGGGGAATGCTCGCCGCGACCTACGGACTCTCTCTCCGCCCATCCGATTATCGCTCGTGGGGGATCGCCGCGGCCGCCTGCCTCTTCGCCAATTGGGGAATCCCGCAGCATTGGGACTCCATGGCGTTGGTCGCCCGGGTGCTCGCCGGAGTACTCGCAATCGGCGGATTGCTGACGTGGGTGAAGCCGCCCATTCGCTACGGGATTCTCTCCGCGTTGGTCCTGCTCCACTTCGGCGCGATCTTCACCGCGACAACGTGGCCCCATCCGGCTTCGTGGTGGGCGAATCAGTCGGCCCAGCGGGTTTACATGCCCTACTACAAGTTCATGTACCTCAGCAACGCTTACCACTTCTACAGTCCGGAGCCGGGCCCCGCGAGTTTGATCTTCGGCCTCGTGACCTACGAACTCGACGAGCTCGATCCGAAGACCAACAAGCCGAAGGTGGAATCGGGTTGGATCGACCTGCCGAACCGGGCGAACCAGTACAAGGATCCGATGGGGATGACCTACCAGCGGCGGCTGTCGATCACGGAGTTGGTGGCGACTTCGACGCCGAGCAACATCACGCCGGAGAACTTCGAGAAGAACGACGCGGTGAATCGGCGCAAGCAAGCCGCGGTCAACGTCGATGACGCGAGCAGTCGGATTCCGCTGCTGCCGAACGTCGATCCGTACGCCCTTCAGTACCGAGTGCCGAGCGTCCACATCACGCGCTACCTGTTGCCGTCGTACGCCCGGCACATCGCCGCGGAGTACTCGAGACCCGGCCGGCGCGTGCTGAGCGTGAAGCTCCTGCGCGTGGAGCACCGCGTGATTCCGCCGGGGCAATTCCTACCGCAGTACGACCCCGAGACCAAGTTGAAGCGCGACAACGGCGATAGCCCGTACAACCCGACGACTTACCGCCCCTACTACTTGGGCGAATACAGCGCCGCCGGGGAGTTGGTGAACCCGACCGACCCGATGCTCTACTGGCTCTTACCGATCGCGCCGCGGACGACGGCCAACGCGAAGGGGCAGTTCTTCGACGATTACATGTCGCTGTATTTGAAGCACGAATTCCCATGGACGGGCGGGGTCAAAGGGGCGCCATGAGCGAACAATCGACGATCGCAAGCTACTGGCAGCGATGGGTGAATTTCTGGTTCGCAGCCGCCGACCCGAGCACGATGGCGTTCATGCGCATCGTGACCGGGCTGCTGCTCGTCTACATCCACGTTTGCTATTCCTACGACCTCAACGGCTTCTTCGGCCGGAACGCGTGGGTCGATCTGGACACGGCGAACCGCGAGCGCCGCGAGGCGCCGTCGCGCAACCCCTCTTGGGATTGGGAATGGAACGACCGCTCCCCTTCGGCGCTGGTGCCGGAGGAGCCGCACCGCCGCAAAGCCGTGATGGAGTGGATCCGGGCGCTGCCGAAGGACAAGACGGAGTTGAAGAAGAAGCTTCGGCTGCTCGACTATCGCGGCGTGCTCGCGGAGACGGACGGCAACGGCTACAGCGACACGACCATCCGCGCGGGCTCGGCCTACCTGTTCACACTCGGGCCGGATCCGGTGATCCGCAAGGGGACGCTCAACGCGCTGGTGGACAAGAAACTCCGCGACGAGAAGGAGCAGGTGCCGCCCCCGATCGACTTACCGTTGGAGCCGGATCGCCAAGCGTTGGCGCGCGACCTCGAAGAACTGGCCAGCACGCTCCCCGGCACCATGAAGACGCAGGTCGACGACCGCCGGTACATCACGAACTACCTTTTCGAACTCGACCCCGTCGTGCGCGACCATTTGCTGCGCTTCCTGCGCGATCTCCCCGCCGATGACGCCAAACGCGCCGAGCAGATCGAATACCTCGGCTACTGGAACTTCGAGATGCGGAAGGCGGACCGCCTCGGCTTCCCGACCTTCTCCATCTGGTTCCACATCACCGATCCGACCGAGATGGCGCTGGCCCACACGCTCGTGATCGTCATCATGGTGATGTTCACGCTGGGCCTTTTCACCCGGGTGACGGCGGTGCTGACATGGCTCGCGGCCGCGTCGTACATCCACCGCAACCAGCAGGTGCTGTTCGGCCAAGACACGATGCAGAACATCCTGCTCGTCTACCTGATGGTGGCCAACTGCGGGGCGACGTACTCGCTCGACCGGCTCATCGCCCGCTACCGCGCGGCCCGCGCCAGCCTCGGCCGAAATGGAACCCTAGACTCGGCGACACTGCAGTACCTCGCGGTCGCGCCGCCGTCGCCGTCGTGCGGTTTCGCCCAGCGCTTGTTGCAGGTCCATTTCTGTTTCATCTACGCCGCATCCGGCTTGGCCAAGCTCAAAGGGGACGGTTGGTGGAACCACACCGCCTACTGGGACACGCTGGCCAACCCCGAATTCACGATGATCCACTACGGGTGGTATCAGGACATGCTCCGCTTCTTCGCGGCGTCCCGCCCGGTCTACGCGGCGATGGCCGCGGGCGGGGTTTACTTCACGCTCTTCACCGAAATCTCGCTGCCGTTCGTCATCTGGACACGATTGCGCCCGTACTGGATCATGCTCGGCTGCGCCTTGCACTTGGGCATCGGCATCTTCATGGGTTTGCTCGTCTTCAGCCTGTTCATGATGACGATGCTGCTCACCTTCCTCCCCGGTTCGGCGATTCGCCAGCAGCTCGGTACCGCGCGGTCGACGCAGCGGATCGTCTTCCGGTTCAACTCGCGCTCCCGGCAGCAGACGCGCGCCGCGGCGCTGGTCGCCGCCGCCGACTTGAACGGGGCCGTGGACGTCGTCGATACGGGCGAAGCCGAGATTCAGCCGGTGAAGTGGAGCGCCCCCGGCCAACCCGACGCGGTCGGCCCAGCCGCCGCGGATGCGGCATTCCGCACGGGCGCCCTCAAGTGGATTCGCCCGCTGACGTTCGTCCCCGGCCTCGGTGGGAAATTGAAGGGGCTGGTCGCGGGGTGATCGATTTTGCCAAAGCAAATCGAGCGCACGATCCCCACGATGAACCCGTTGCGATTCTCGTTCAACGCGCGGCCCGAGTGCGACAGCTTCGCCTCTTTCCCCGCGCCCTTCCGGGTCGTTCAATGGTCGGTAGCCCGTTGACTCGATGGGCTGCCCCATGCCCCCAATTGCAATGGGGCCGGCCCCTGTCGGTGGATCACGCCTGATTGAGCTTGAGCCAATACATAGCGTAGCCGGGGTTCCCGTTGAGGTAGTACGTGGTGGTCGGGTCCGGGTCGAAATCCGCTTGCCCGCCGAACATGCCGACCGAGTACACGTTCCCGGAGATGTCCACCGCAATCCCTTGTCCGCGATCCAATCCGGTGCCGCCCATCGACGCCGACCAAGCGAACGTGCCGGCCGTGTCGAGTTTCATCGCGAATGCGTCCTCCTCGCCTGCGCTCGTCCGGGAGGACACGCCGCTGCTCGGATCGAAGTCCGCAGTGCCCCGGAACGACCCGGTGATGTACAGGCTGCCGGACGAGTCGACCGTCGCACCGTACACGTCGAAGTTGCTGTTGCCGCCGAAGGTCTTCACCCAACTCAGTGTTCCGATCGTTCCCTGAGGCGAAAGCTTGACGGCGAAGCCGCTTTGGCCGCCGCTGTTCGAGGTCGCGTTGTACGACACTTTCTTGCTCGGGTTGAAGTCGACCGTGCCGGAGAAGTCCCCCACGGCGAACACGTTGCCGGATTGATCCGTCGCGAGATCCGCGACGCTCGATCCGGAATTCTGGTTCGCTTGGAAGTGGCTGGCCCAGACGAACGACCCGTTGCCACCGGTCAACTTCATGACGAAACCGGCCTCGCTGGGCTGAGTGCTGCGGCCTCCGCTCGTCAGGCTGTAAGTGCCCGCGCCGGGGTCGAAATCCATGCTCCCGCGGAACGACCCGCCCACGAGGACATTGCCGTCCGTGCCGACTTTGAGCGCGGTCGCAGTATCGCCCAGCGTTCCCCCGAACTGCTTCGCCCACTGCGGAGACCCGGCGAGATCGTACTTGACCACGTAGATGTCCGTGTTGATGTTCGCGTTCCCCGCCGTCAGGTTGATGCGACCCGCGGCGTAGGCGTTGCCGGCCGCGTCGAACGCGACGTCCATGCCGGTGTCATGCCCGTACTGTCCGCCCCAACTCCGGGCCCACTCGACGCCGCCGCTCGCTTCGTTCAACCGGACGACGTAGGCATCCTGTTCACCGCTGATGGGCAGCGTGATAGCCCCGAATGTGCTATCCCCGGTCTGGTAATATCCGGTGACGAGTACGCCGCCGTGCGCGGGATCCACGGCCACCGCTTCCGCTGACCCGCTCAGCTTGACGGCCCAGAGGCATATGCCGGTGTTGTCGTACTTGGCCACGAATGTCTGCTGGAGGGAACTGTAGCCCGTGGGGCTATTCGGGTTGGGATAGGTATCGCTGGTCAACTCCACGGGGCTGGCGCCCGCCGGGTTGAAGTTGACCGTGCGGTTGAAGAGCCCGGTCACGTACGTGTTCCCGGCGGCGTCGGCGGCGATGTCCCGGGCCCACTCCCCGGAGTCGCCGACGGCGAAGGCGCTCTCGAAGACGGCCGACGATGGATTTGCGCGGCACTCGAGCCGTTCGAGGGACAATGTCCGGCGGGGCGGCGGCTTGCTTGGGGAAGCGGGGCGCAAGGACGGACGGAGGAACCGGGAGAGCGCACGGATCATGGCATGCTCCTGTCGAAGGGTTCGCCCGAGATTACCTGCTTCCCGGCGGTCGGTCGAAACGCCGGGCGGCTTTGAGAGAACGGTCATTCCGCTGTCGGGCCACATGAAGCCGTCACCGGCTTGTCGGCCGCTCGCAGTGAACCCTGTCGTCGGAATCCAATCGCCAAGCTCATGGACCCGCAGCGAGTGTGACGGAAGTGATTTTAAAGTGTCCCCTCCGCAAATCTATCCCCCTAGAACAAGGGGTTCGCGGTCGTTTTTGGCACAATCCGTTCACTCGTCGGCCCAAGCGAAGCGGGCGCCCCAGCCGCGGCGGATCCAGCGGGCCAACAATTCGGGGCGGCTTTGGACACGGAAGTGAACGAAGATTCGTTTCACATATCCGTTGACGGTGTACTTACTGATCCCGAGACGCTTGGCGATCTGCTTGTCACTGTCCCCTTCCAAAATGCACCGTAGAACTTGGCGGACGCGCGGTGAGAGATCGCCGGGGGAAGGTTCCAAAGAGCGTGCCAGGGTTCCGCCCAGCATGCGGGAAAGTGAGGCCACGGATTCTTGAACGATCATCTGATGCCGGGCGGTGAAATCGGGACAACCCTTGGCCCTCCATAAATAACCCCCCACCCATTCGTCGCTCGTGCCGGGTATCAAATGAAAGCAGCCGATGTTATGGTCGATTCCGATCATTCGATAAATGCTATATTCGAGCGACCGTTGCCATTCCTCCCTCGGGATGAGATCGGTGTTGCGCATCGCCGAACCTCGGATGTGCCCCTCCCTTTGCAAATATTGAAAGAGTGCCGGTTGATATTCGGGATTCGTGGCCATCATTTCTAATGCGAGAAACCAACCCCGCTTGTCGAAACCGTTTTCAAAGCCCCAATCGCCGGGGGTACCGATGTCGCGCGGCTTCCCCGCTGAGAAACCGCCGATTTCGCCGCCGACCGAGATCTCGGCCCCGGTGAGTCGCGCCAGATTTTGGAGAGCGTGCCGTTGCCAATGGGGATGGTGGTCGCCGAGGTCCCGACACTCGCCCACGAGCGCCAAAATCGCCCGGTGATCTTGCAACCGCAACGTGGCTGACTTCGTCATGGGAGCTTCGTCGGTTGTACCTGAGACAGACCATCGTTAACTATTTCACCGATCGCTTCAAAGCTTTTGTTATGGCGCGGACGCGTGGCCAAACGACGGGGTGCGGTGGTTCGGTGAATGACTTGTGAATCCCGGTCTTGGAAATCGGACGCAAGTCCTTACACCGCATAGTTGTTCCGCGAGTAGGAGTTCATTCCGAGGCAGGGTGGGTGGGTTGACACTGGAATGACGACCCCGAGAATCGTTGGTCCACCTCGGCCCGGGGTGTCGCAACGATTCTTGGAGCTTCTTCGCGATGGGCCGTTTTCGTAGGTCACGCTTTGCGTGA
>JANOSQ010000879.1:0-5987 GCA_031415915.1 Fimbriiglobus sp.
TTCCACTCCGGGGTGTCGTAGAGGGCCCCGAGTTCCACGAGCGGGCCGACGTGCTCCACCCGCCAGCGGGCCCCGGATCGTTTCATCCGCAGGTTCACCCACTGCTTGATCGCCCCTTCGACCGCGCCGCTGCCGATGCTCCGCCCCGTTGCCAAGCGGCCGGCGTAATCCAAGTGGGTCGGGTGGTTCGCCAAGTACCCCGACCAGCGGCTCCGCCGAGACCCCGGCCGGGGCCAGCGGGATCAGGTCGACGCCCGCTTTGCCCCCGGCCAAGAGCGCCCGCCGACCGGCCTCCGCGTGGGCCGTCGCCGCGTCGGTGCCCGGGCCGAAGACCGCCGTCGTCGCGTCGCTCAGATGCTCGAGCGCGTGGAAGATATCGAGGACCCCGGCCGCCTGCGGGACCACGTCGGCGGCCAACTTCCAAATCCACTCGCCGCCGTCGGCGAGCACGGACACGCCGCCGGCCCCGGTCACGCCCGAGAAACAAGGCCAATTTCACGTCGCGGTAGCCGCCGCGGGTGTTGACTTTGCCCGCGTCGATCAGCAATTCGAACTCGCCGGGCGCGGCGGCGAAGCGTCCCGCGTCGGCCCGCCCGGGCCGTTCGGCGGCGGCCCGCCGCGCCGTGGCGTGGGTGGAGCGGCGGATGGTTTCGGCGTCGACGGTCCACCCGCAGAGTTGCTCGAGCAGGCGATGGGCCCGGTCGAAGGGTGGGACACGCCGAGGAGTGAAGCCATGCGGCTGGCTTGGCGGGAGAGGAACCCGTCGACGCCGAGGGCCGCGTCGGCGGGATAGCCGCCGCCGTCGGGCCCGCCGGTGTAGCGGCGGGCGAAGCGGAGGGGTCCGAACGCCGTGATCACGTCGCGGACGCGGGGGCCGGGACTTTTTTTTCGCCGGTGGCGCGGGCTTGGACGGTGGCCGCCAGGTTGTCGCGGAGGAGGGCGCGGTCGAGGGCGAAGCGTTCGAGCGTGTCGAGGACGGTGCCGTAAGCCGCGGTCCGCCCGAGCCGACGCATCTCGGCGACGTAAGCGGCGACGCGTTCGAGTCGTTCCGCGTCGGTGTCGTACTGGAAACTGATGGTGGGCATCCGTGCTTCCGGTGTCGGGGTATGGGGAAGCAAACCCTACCAGAAGACACGCGGCAAAATCCAGAGGTATACCCCTTACCCGGGTCGGCTCGCCTTCGGTGCCTTCTGCTGCTAAACTCGTTTCTGCGGCTCACGGAAGCCCGCACCACTTCCCCATTTCCATCGGAGAGCGATCATGTCGAAACTGCGCTTCGCACTGTTGGTCACGGCCAGCGTGCTCGGCTTCGCCGGGCGAACGGCCGCGGCCGAACCCGAGATGAAGTTCGAGCTGTACAAGGACAAAGCCGAGATGTTCCGCTGGCGCTTGAAGTCCGCCAACGGCGAAATCCTCGCGACCCCCGGCCAAGGGTACAAGTCGATGGCGGATGCGAAAGCGGGCATCGAACTCGTGAAGAAGTCGGGCAACGACGAGAAACTGAAGTACGAAGTCTACGGCGACGACAAGAAAGAGTACCGCTGGCGGTTGAAAGCGGGCAACGGGCAAATCGTCGCGGCGGCGAGCGAAGGCTACAAGAAGAAAGGCGACGCGGACAAAGCGGTCGATTCGATCCGCGCGACCGTGGCCAAAGCGGAGGTGGTGTCGGTGAAGGAGTGAAGTCGCGGCGACGCCTTGCGCAAATCTGCGAGCCGGGTTGCGTGAGCGCCCGTTCGGAGCATTGTCGTGACCCCACCAACGCTCGGCGGATGGTGAACACGGGGGTCTGTTCGGGCCGAGTTTCGGTCAGTTCAATTCCGGCCGTCGCCGCAACCCCTTGCCCGGCCTGGTCTGTTCAGCGGCGGGAAACGAGTTCAGCGAAATGGAAACGAGTTCACGCGAGGGTGTGTGGTATCTCGCTGAACTCGATTGGGCCGCACCCCCGCTGCCAAATGGCGCAGATTCCGGGGGGCGGGTGAGATACAACAGTCCGATGCAATCTCCGGCCGAGCGCGGGCTTTACCGTTGGGAGTGGGCCTGCGTCCTCTTCCTGTTGCCGCTGTTCACCGCCTTCGGTTGGAACGTGGTCCGCCGCTCCACGGACTTCCAATTCCGCATGACCGACTACGGCGTCTACACCCGCGCGGCGTGGGCCGTGCGCGCCGACATCGACCCGTACACCATCGAAGAAGACCACGGCTGGCACTATTGCTACCCGCCCCCGTTCGTGCTCTTCATGGTGCCGTTGGCCGATCCGCCGCCGGGGGTCGACCGGACCGGCTTTTTGCCGTTCGATGTCAACTTGGCCATCTGGTACACGCTGAACGTCCTCCTGTGCGGTTGGGCCGTACACCGCTTCGCATTGGCCGTCTCACCCGAACTCGTCCCGTGGTCGCGGCGTTGGTGGTACCTACGACTCATCCCCTTCGACCTTTGCATCACCGGCATCGGCTTCACGCTCAGCCGCGGGCAGGTGAACATCCTCGTGCTGGCGTTGCTCGCCGAAATGTTCTTGGCCATCCGCCGCGGCCGGCCCGTCGCGGGCGGCATCTGGCTCGCGGCCGCGGGGTCGTTGAAGGTCTTCCCCGGCTTGCTGGTGCTCTACCCGTTGTTCATCCGGTCCCCGCGCATCTACCTCGGAGTGGCCATCGGCTTGATCGCGCTGCTCGGCTTACTCCCCGCGGCCGTGTGGGGCGCCGAAGGCGCGATCCGCATGAACCGCAACTTCCTGACGCTGGTGGTGCAGCCGGGCGTGACCAACGAAGGGGATACCGCGCGCGGCGAAGAGTTGACGAACACGTCCCAAACCGACAGCCAAGCCTTCCACGCGGTCTTCCACAGCATCCGCTACCCGGACAAGGAAACGCGGCCGTTGAATTCGGACAAGCTCTCGAAGGGGCTGCACTACCTGATCGGCGCCGGGATGATCTTGAGCACGGGGCTGGTCGCCCATCGGAATCGCGCCGCGGTCGAACGCCCCGCCGCGGCGCTCATCGTCTTCGGCGCCATCTGCATCATCATGGTTCACCTCGCCCCCGCTTCGCACATGCATTACTACGTCTTGGCGCTGCCCACAGTGATGGGGGTCGTGGCCCAAGATCTGCTGCGGCGCTCCGAGTCCGCGGTCCCCGGCCGCGGGTTGACCGCGGCCCTGATCGTTTGGGCGTTGATGGTCGGCGTTGCGATGATCGACACCTCCCCGTTCTGCGTCCGCCTCCGCGAAATCGGCTTCGCCGTCTGGCCGACCGTCGCCCTCTGGGGCTACAGCCTGACCCGCGTGCGGGGGTAATCGAAGCCCGTCGCTATTTGGCGTCCTTCCAGACTTCGGGGTCACCCTTCCGCAACAGCGGCAGCAATCGTTGGAAGGTTTTTTCGGACAAGCTCTTGGGTGGCACCGACAGCGACCAACGTCCGCTGCGCACGCCGATCGTGTGCTTCGGCCCTTTCCCTTCCTCTTCGGCGTTACCCGGCTTCAACACCCCGTCGGCGACCAACGCGGCGAGCAGGGCCACCGCTTCCTTCTCGGGAATCTCCCAGCTTTTGTTCACCGGGATCGCCGCCGCACGACCGATGTCGGGACTCGTGTGGAACGAGTAAGTCACTTTGCCCGCGCGGGTCACGGAGACGAAGTAGTTATCCCCGTAGCTCTTTTGAAAGTAGGTCGCGAAATAGTCGATCTGTTCGTCGTTCGGCAGGGATGGCCGCAATGCTTGGCGATCCCCGCCCCATTCTCCGGGGTGGGCCGCCCGCATCAGCGGCCGCAAGTGGCGCACGATCCGCTCCGGGACCGCTTTCGGGCGCATCGTCAAGTGCCAAGGGCCGGCCTTCGCAAAGACGTAGTGGTAAGGCCCGACGGCGTGGATGATGTCCTCGTGGACTTCCAACTCCAGAAGCCCATCTTCGACGATGGCACCGAGGAGCGCGATCGCTTCCTTCTCGGGAATGCTCCACTCCTTGGACACGATGCGCGATTCGACACCGGGGAACGGTTGCTTGTAGTGGTAAGCGACTTTCCCGGCCTTGGTCACGGAGAACGTCACCGTGCCGGGGAACCAAAAACCCTTGGTGAAGACGTATTGGAACGAATCGAGCGACTCGCCGGCCGGCGCCGGCTTCCCTTCTGCGGCGCGGCCGAAGGTGGAAACGACGCCCACCAACAGCAGGGCCACGACCGCAAGGCGGATGTTCGAGTTCACGCGTTTACCCCCGGATTCAACGGATCGCGGCGACGCTCGATTCTATCCGTGATCCGGCTGGGTGCTGTCACTGCGCTGTAACGGGGTTACAAAACGCCCTTGGTGCTCGGCACCCCTTGGGCGCGCGGGTCGAGTTCCACCGCCGCGCGGAGGCCGCGGGCACAGGCTTTGAAGATGGTCTCGACGATGTGGTGCGTGTTCCGCCCGTGCTGCAAGACCACGTGGAGCGTCAGCAAGCCGGCGCTCGACACCGCCCGCCAGAATTCCTCCGCCAACTGGCTGGAGAACGCCCCGAGCAATTCCGTCGGGTAGTCCGCCTTCCAGACCAAGTAAGCCCGGCCGCTCAGATCGACCGCCGCGGTCACCAAAGCTTCGTCCATCGGCACGGTCGCGTCCCCGTAGCGGCGGATGCCCGCTTTGGTGCCGAGCGCTTGCAGCAGCGCCTTGCCGAAGCAGATGCCGATGTCTTCGACGGTGTGGTGCGCGTCGATGTGCAAGTCGCCCTGGCACTTCACGGTGAGGTCGAACAGGCCGTGCTTCGCCAAGTGCGTCAGCATGTGGTCGAAGAAGCCGATGCCCGTGGCGACATCCGCCCGCCCGGTGCCGTCGAGCTGGAGCGTGAGTTCGATCCGGGTCTCCGCCGTCTCCCGGCGGATCGTACTGGTGCGGGACATGGTGGGCCTTCGGCGGGGTGTGGGGTCTAGGGTTAGGGTCTTGGGTCTGGGGCCGAGCCAGCCGCGCTACCCGATGCATTTCGAGCCTCAGTCTCACAGCATCCGCTTCGGATTTCCGTGTATACTTCGAGGTAGCCTATGACTTTCCGGGACGGGGCGGGTCATGATCGAACTCATCGAGAACCGCGCGAAAGAACTGGCGGAGTTGTGCCGGACGCACCACGTCCGCACGCTGGAGGTTTTAGGCTCCGCGGCGAATGGGAAGTTCAACCCGGCCACGAGCGACTTGGACTTCTTGGTGGATTTCGAGCCGCTGTTGCCGGGCAAGCACAGCAGTTCGTATTTCGATCTGTGGTTCGGGCTCGAAGACCTGTTCGCCCCCGCAAAGTCGATCTGGTGGAAACAGCGGCGATCGCGAATCCGTACTTCTTGAAAACGGCGAACAAGAGCCGGCAGGTGATCTATGCAGTGAGGTCCTGACCGAAGGTCAGGACCGTGGACCTTCTACCTCAAAACGCATTGCAACAAGATACTTCTCAATATCTTCGATCGTGTCACGCTGCCGAAGCTTCCCCTCGGTCACGAAATTGTCAGAATTGTCACTGCGGTAGACTTGGCGATAATCTCCCCATGACTGCCGACTCCGGCAAAAGTTCACGGTCTGGGTCAATCGATCCCTTGCGATCCGAATCCAATTGCCGTCAATTTCAAAATCATCGTACATGGGTCAGCTCCAAAAATAGAGGCTCTTCACGGATTCCTGTGGGTGAAATCGCACCCGCTATCCGCCTGAACCCACTGTTTTTCTAGGCCGGGATGGGCTTTCCGGAGCTTCGGAAATCGGTTCTGATTTCCGGATGCCCAAAACCACCTCTCTGCGCGACGCCTACCGCTACCCCGGATTCGTCCCCGCGATGACCGTCCGCATCGAACCCGGCGCCCCCGCCGACTACGTCTTGTCACGGGCGCGGCGTCAAAAAAAACGATCTGCGGCCTCTGCGGTCTTCCCCTTCGCGGCTCTTATGACCACGTCCGCCGACGCACCCGCGATCTGGATTGCGGCGGCCACCCGGTCCACCTCGAATTCGAATTCCGCCGCGTCGATTGCCCGCGGTGC
>JANOSQ010000880.1:0-6995 GCA_031415915.1 Fimbriiglobus sp.
GTTCGCCAAAGCGCAGATGGCCGCGAACGCCCCGCTGCCGACGAAAGGGACGATCTTTCTGTCGGTATCCGGGAAGGACAAGCAGACGATCGTCCCCGTGGCGAAGCAGTTCGCCGAGATGGGCTACAAACTCATCGCCACCGCCGGGACCGCGGCTGCGCTGAAGGCCCACGAGATCCCCGTCGAAACGATTTTGAAGATCCAAGAGGGCGCGCGGCCGGACATCTTGGACAAGATGAAGAACGGCGAGATCGCGATGGTCATCAACACGCCCACGGGCCGGGGAAGCCAGACCGACGAAGGCAAAATCCGCAGCGCCGCCGTGAGCCACCGCATCACCTGTTTGACGACGCTCTCCGCGGCGTTCGCCGCCGTGGAAGCTTGCAAAGCGCTGCGGGAACAGGAAATGACGGTCACGGCATTGCAGGATTGGTTCCCGAACCGCTGACCGACACCCAATCGTGTTCGGCGCGATAGTTGGTTGCCTTTGCCACGATGCTGGAAATTGTGGGCTTTTCGTCCCAACGGGACGACAGAAGGTAGCCAGGGGTGGAGCGAAGCGGAACCCCTGGAAACAAACGCCATTCAAACGGGCCCCGAAGGGGCTACCCACTTGGGCCACAGGTAGCCCCTTCGGGGCCGCAAGTTCACAATGCCTCACTTTCCAGGGGTTCCGCTTCGCTCCACCCCTGGCTACCTTCTGTCGTCCCGTTGGGACGACGGGCACCGGACAATCGTTTGGCGCAAAAATCGTGCCGAACGCGATAGGGACAAGCCCGGTGGCTCGTAATGGCATTCCTGAATGTGACGCAGCGCTCGATCGTTCACCCGATCGCATCCAACTCCTCGTTGATCTGACCCCAGCTATCCTCGGCTTCGCCGAGTTGCTCGGTCACGCCGGCCAGTTCCGTTTCCAACCGCTTCGATTCGCCGCCGTTCGACGAGTTGAGGAACTGCGCCGTCAGCGTGCGCTTCTGGGCGTCGAGCTGGGCGATCAACTTCTCGGCGGTCTTCAACTCCTTGCGCGCTTCTTTCTCGGTGCGGAGCGCCGGTCGCGCCGCGGCGGCGGACGCTTTCAGCACTTCCGGCGGGAGTTTCTTGCGCTCGGTCGCCAACTCGCGTTCCCCGGCTTCGATTTCGTCTTCGACGCGGGCCAAGTAGGTCTCGTATTGCCCGCGGTAGTTCACGACCCGGCCGTCGCGGACTTCGATGATGCTGCTGGCGACGCGCTTGAGGAAGTGCCGGTCGTGGCTCGTGAAGATCAGCGTTCCCTCGTAGGCGATCAGGGCTTCCGCCAGGGCTTCCACGGTATCGACGTCCAAGTGGTTACCCGGTTCGTCGAGGATGAGGATGTTGTGTTTGCTGAGCAGCAGCCCCGCCATGCAGAGGCGGGCGCGCTCGCCCCCGCTGAGCACGGAGATTTGCTTGCGGATGTGCGAACCGCGGAACAGGAACGACCCGCCGATGTCGAGGACTTCCTGATCCTTCGTCCCGACCGCGGCCTTCGAACGCAGGTAGTCCCACACGGTTTGATTGTCCGGCAGCGTCGTGTAAACGTGCTGGGCGTAGGTGCCGATGTTGCAGCCGTGGCCCCAGCGGACCTCGCCGCCGAGCGGTTGCAAGGAATCGACGATGGTGCGGAGGAACGTCGTTTTCCCTTGGCCGTTGTCGCCGACGATGGCCGCGCGCGAGCCGTGGTCGATTTCGAGTTGAATATCGGACGCGATCTCGCGCTCGGGGTAGCCGATGCTGACATCCCGGCAGCGGAGAGCCGGGCCTTTGCGCGGCTCGACCTTCGGCGCCCGGATGCGGGCCGACGCTTCGTCGCCGAGAATCTCGGTGAGTTCGAGCTTCTCGAGCTGCTTGCTCTTCGACTGGGCGAGCTTGGCGGTACTCGCGCGGGCCTTGTTGCGGGCGATGAAGTCTTCGAGGTGGCGCATCTTCGCCCGCGTGGCGTCGTTCGCGCGCTCGTCGTGGATCCGTTTCTCTTTTTGGTACTCCAGGTACGCGTCGATCTTGCCGGGGAAGGTCGTGAGCTTGCCGCGCGACAGGTCGAGCGTGTGCGTGCAGGTGGCGCCGAGGAACGCCCGGTCGTGCGAGACGATGAGACAACCGGCGCGGTAATTTCGCAGGAAGTGCTCCAGCAGAATCTGTGTCCGCAAGTCGAGGAAGTTGGTCGGTTCGTCGAGCAGGAGCAAGTTCGGTTCGTGGAGCAGCAGCGCGGCGATCTTCACGCGAGTCTGCCAACCGCCCGAGAGCTTGGCGATCTGGCCGTCGAGGTACGAACCTTTGATTTCGAACTGCCCCGCGACTTCGCCGCATTTCCAGTCGGGCTGGCCGCTGTCGCGCATGAGGAATTCGAGCGACGTTTCTTCCGGCAGAAACGGGTCGTGCTGGCGCAGGTAGCCGAGGCGGAGGCTCGGGTGGCGGATGATTTCGCCGCTGTCGAGCTCTTCCTCGCCCAAGAGGATGCGCAGGAGCGTACTCTTCCCGGCTCCGTTGCGGCCGACGAATCCGACTTTGGTGTTATCGCTGATGGTCGCTTCGGCTTGGTCTAATAAAAGTTGGTCGCCGTACCGCTTACTGGCTTTCGAAATTTGGAGCAGGCTGGCCATCGCGTGGAAAATCCTCGGAACCGCGGGATCGACGAACACCATGAAGGACATGGTTATCTTATCGACCCGCAGCCGAGAGCCAATCGCACTGTCTTCACGACGCCTTCGCGACTTTCGCGGTGCTCATCATCGAGCGGCGGCGGACTTCGCGGACGATCTCGTCGATTTGGAACGCCTGCAGCCGGTGCGGTTCCTTTTCGAGCTTCGAGCGCCATTCCTTCAGGACGCGCTGTTTGCCCGGTTCGTTCGGGGCTTGGGTGAAAGCGTCGAGCGCCATTTGGATGGTCGGTTCCCAGATTTGCAGATTCATCGCGCGTTCCTCGCTGGTTTCATGGCCGTGGACGGCAGGCCTCCGATGATCTTTTCGACCGGCCCCGCCCGATTCCCCGCACCATTCGGACGACCCCGGGCATTTGGTGCCGCTGCCAGCCCTTCTAATCGTCACCCGCCCGCACTGGACGCGGCGCCCCCGCCCGCGCCTATGATGATCCCGTGCCTACAACTCTCCCAACCCGTTCGCTCGCCGACCGCTACCGGGCGGTTCGGGCGCTGACCGAGCGGCTTTGCGAGCCGTTGGCGTTGGAAGATTACCAGCTGCAGTCGATGCCGGATGCAAGTCCGCCGAAGTGGCACCTCGCCCACACGGCGTGGTTCTTCGAAACCTTCGTACTCGCGCCGGTCGAACCCGAGTTCCGCCCCTTCCATCCGCAATTCGGGTTTTTGTTCAACTCCTACTACGAAGCGGTCGGCGCACGTTGGCCGCGAGCGGCGCGGGGGTTGCTTTCGCGGCCCACCGTGGACGAAGTGATGGCCTACCGGCACGCGGTCGACGAGCGCGTGCTCGGGCTGCTGGAGCATGTCGAACCGGAATTGGCGGCGATCGTCGAACTCGGGTTGAACCACGAGCAGCAGCATCAGGAACTGCTCCTCACGGATTTGAAACACGCCTTCGGGTTGAACCCGCTCCGGCCCGCGTATGCCCAGCCGCGGACGGCGTCGCCGTCGGCTGCGACAGCACTCCGCTGGCACGACTTCCCCGCGGGAGTTCGCCCGCTCGGGCACGTTGGCGTGGGTTTTTCGTTCGACAACGAATTGCCGCGCCACCGCATCTTTCTCGAACCGTTCCAGATCGCCTCGCGGTTGGTCACGGCCGGGGAGTATCTCGCGTTCCTCGACGACGGCGGCTATCGCCGCCCGGAACTCTGGCTCGCGGACGGTTGGGCGACCCTGCAAAGGGAAGGGTGGGCCGCCCCGATGCATTGGTCGAAAGACAGCGGGGAATGGGCGGTGTTCACCCTCTCGGGCGTTCGACAATTGTCGGCTCACGAGCCGGTGTGCCACGTGAGTTTTTACGAAGCGGATGCGTTTGCCCGATGGGCCGGCGCCCGCTTGCCGACGGAAGGGGAATGGGAAACGGCGGTGTCTGGCCGCGAAGTTGCGGGGAACTTCCTCGGGACCGGGGCACTGCACCCGGTGGTCGCCGAGGATCGCGGGCAGTTCTTCGGCGACGTTTGGGAATGGACGGCCAGCCCGTACAGTCCTTACCCCGGTTACCGACCGGCCCCCGGTGCGGTCGGCGAGTACAATGGGAAGTTCATGTGCAACCAGATGGTGCTGCGCGGCGGTTCCTGCGCAACACCGGCCGATCACATGCGCCCGGCCTACCGCAACTTCTTCCCGCCCGACGCCCGCTGGCAGTTTTCCGGCCTCCGCCTCGCACGGGATCTCCCCTGATGAATGTGACTCTCCCGTCCATCGAAACCGATTGTTTCCGGGCCGACGTGCTCGCCGGGCTGTCCCAGCGGCAGAAGCGTCTCCCGGCCAAATATTTCTACGATGCGATCGGGTCACGTTTGTTCGACCGGATCACCGAGTTGGACGAGTATTACCCCACGCGCACCGAACTCGGCATCATGCGGCAGCACGCTCCGGAAATGGCGGAGCGCTGCGGGCCGCGCTGCCTGCTCGTGGAACTCGGCGCCGGCAGCTTGACGAAAGTCCGCCTGTTGCTCGACCGCCTCGACCGCCCGGCCGGGTTCGTCCCGGTCGATGTCTCGGGTGAGCACCTCGATTCCGCCGCGGGCGAACTCCGCGAGGACTACCCCGACTTAGACGTGCGCCCGGTCTGCGCCGACTTCACCGGCGACTTCCACGTGCCGGCCCGCGCCGCTTCGCGGAAGGTCGTTTACTTCCCCGGTTCGACCCTCGGCAACTTCGACCCCGCCGACGCGGACGATTTGCTGCGAAAAGTGGCCGGTCTCGTCGGGCTTGGCGGGGGGCTGTTGCTCGGCGTCGATCTCCGCAAAGACCCCGCGATTTTGGAAGCGGCCTACAACGACCGCGCCGGTGTGACGGCCGCGTTCAACTGTAACTTGCTCGAACGCATCAACCGCGAACTCGGCGCCGACTTCGACCCCGCAAGTTTCCGGCACCGGGCCTTCTACAATCGCGTGCGCTCCCGGATCGAAATGCACCTCGTGAGCACGGGCGATCAAACTGTCCGCATCGACGACGCCGAGTTCCGCTTCCGGCGCGGCGAGTCGATCCACACCGAGAACTCGTACAAGTACGACTTGCTCGAGTTCGGCCGCCGGGCCGCCGATTGCGGTTTCCGCACCGACGCGGTCTGGACCGACGCGAACCGTCACTTCGCCGTGCTGTATTTGACCGCCATCGGATAGTTCATCCCCCCGGAGCGCCACCATGCCGAAAGCCACTTGGAACGGAACCGTGATCGCCGAATCGGACGCGACCATCGTCGTCGAAGGGAATCACTATTTCCCCGCCGCCTCGCTCAAAATGGAACACTTCCAACCGAGCGCGACTCATACCGTCTGCGGGTGGAAGGGCACGGCCAGCTACTACACCGTCGAAGTCGAGGGCGAACAGAACCCCGACGCGGCGTGGTACTATCCCACTCCCGAAGATGCGGCGAAGAACATCGCCGGGTACGTGGCGTTCTGGAAAGGCGTGTCGGTGACGTGATGTTCCACCTCGACGGCGCGGCGAAGCGGTTCGCGGGCCGCGGCGCCCTCGGCCCGATCACACTCGACATCCCCGCGGAAAAGACGACGGTGCTGATCGGGCCGAGCGGCTGCGGGAAGAGCACGCTCCTCCGCTTGCTCATCGGGCTGATCGAACCCGATGCGGGGACCGTGTCGTTCGACGGTACCGCTGTCAACGCGGTGTCGGCGCAGCCCGTTCGCCGCAAGGTCGGCTACGTCATCCAAGACGGCGGGCTGTTCCCCCACCTGAGCGCCCGGGGCAACGTGGGCCTGCTCGCCAAGCACCTCGGATGGTCCCGTTCGCGGATCGATGCACGCATCGCCGAACTCGCGGAACTCACCCGCTTCCCCGTCGATGCCCTGGATCGCTCCCCTAATCAACTCTCCGGCGGGCAACGCCAGCGCGTCGGGCTGATGCGCGCTTTGATGCTCGACCCCGCCGCGCTACTGCTCGACGAACCGCTCGGCGCCCTCGACCCGCTCGTGCGGGCCGATCTCCAAGACGACCTCCGGAACATCTTCCAAACCTTGGGGAAGACGGTGGTACTGGTTACCCACGACCTCGGTGAAGCGTCCTTCTTCGCCGACCGCATTGTGCTGCTGAAGGACGGACTCATCGTGCAGGACGGCACCGCCGCCGATCTCTGGCATCGCCCGGCCGACCCGTTCGTCACGCGCTTCGTCCAAGCCCAGCGCGGGCCGCAAATCCCCGCGGAGGCGGCATGAGACGCTTCGCACTGATCGCGCTCGTCGTCGCGGGATGCTCGGAACCCGCCGGCAAAAAGCCGAGCGTGACTATCGGCGCGAAGAAATTCACCGAGTCGTATCTGCTCGCCGAGATGGGCGCGAGCCTGTGCCGCCAAGCCGGCGCTGACGCCGAGTACAAAGATCTCGGCAGTACGCCGACCCTTTGGCTCGCCCTCACCCAAGGCGACATCGACGCCTACCCCGAATACACCGGCACCATCACTCGGCAAATCTTGAAGGACGATCCGCCCGACCTTCACGCGGCCCTCGCCGCCCACGGCATCCGCATGAGCAAGCCCTTCGGCTTCCGCAACAACTACGCCCTCGGAATGCGGAAGGACGTCGCGGCGAGTCGGAATATCGGCAAGATTTCCGACCTCCGCCACCATCCCGATCTGCGCTGCGGATTCATCCCCGAGTTCCGCGACCGACCCGACGGCTGGCCGGGATTGAAGCGGGTCTACGGGCTTCCGCAACAAAACGTGCGCGAGATGAACCACACCTTGGCGTATGCGGCCGTCGTGGACAAATCGATCGATCTGACCGAAATTTACACCACCGACGGCGAGATCGTCCAACACGACTTGCTCGTGCTCGAAGACGATCTCGGCTTCTTCCCCGCTTATCA
>JANOSQ010000881.1:0-7038 GCA_031415915.1 Fimbriiglobus sp.
AAGCGGTGGGGGAGGTGTGGGCGTGATTATTTGGCAGCGGGATCGACCAGCCAACGGACTTTGCGGATGATGATGACCGGCTCGGTATCGTGCACGCCGTATTCGACAAAGAGTGGCGAAATCGCTGCGCAGCGAATCATCATCTTCAGTTTCGTCATTCGATAAAGTGGCTCTCCAAAACCGGCTGGATCCGTTCGCAGTCGTGCGACAATTGCTCTCATGGCCTGCTTGACATTGGTGCCCAAGCCGGCATCAACCGCCCCGACTCCAATCCGCCTGTATTCATCCTTGGCCGGCCCGGTCATCCCAAGGCGATAGTGGAGAGGATGGAAGCCATTGCTCGAGTCCGTCATGCGCGCACCCGCCGTTTCGCTTCTTCCGAGCGAATAAGATCTTCGACTTCCGCAAGCACCTCTTCAATCGGGAAGATCGGTTCGTCGTCTTCGACGTATCCGAGCAAATCTTCCGCGGTGAAGAGGGCTTTGTGCTTCGCGTACAAGGCCGCCATCTCTTCGGGCGTGTACTCCGGCGCGGTCGTTTGATTCGGCGCGTTCATCATCCTCTCCTTCGGGAGTGTCCACCGGATTGTATCACACGCCGCCCGGGTTTTCGTTGCCGTCTCAGCTTTTGCACGCCGCGCGTTATCCGCCGGAATGTCGCGGCGGATCCGGCGGATCGGGTGATCTTTACAGGCCCGGCGCCGGGGTCGTATCCTATGGCTATGACCTCCCTCCGATTGGCTTGGGCCAACTTGTTGCACGATCGCGGGCGCACCGCGATCTCCGTCGTCGGGGCGGCGTTCGCCGTAGTGCTCGTCTTCATGCAGCTCGGGTTCCTCGGCTCCGTCGAAAACACCGCGACACTGCTCTACGGCAAGATGCGCTTCGACCTGCTCATCACCAGCAGCGAGTATTTGGACATGAGCCGGCCGGGGTCGGTCGATCGCACCCGGTTGGCCCAAGCGGAATCGGCGGCGGGCGTGAAGGAAGTCCTGCCGGTCTCCATCGGTCCCGGCGTCTGGCGGAACCCCACCGACGACCCCGAACGCGGCCGGAAGCTCTGGCAGCTCAGCATGGTCGGCATTGACCCCGGCACTTTGGATCGCGTCTTCCTCCCGCCGACCGAAGGCGGTATCTTCCGCGACGACGCCGACCAGCGCGAGGCCCGCGTTCAACTCGGGCAGATCGACAGCGTGCTGCTCGACCGCCGGTCGAAACCCTACTTCGGCGAACCGGGCGAGATGCCCGCCGGGACGGAGACGGAACTCAACGGGCGGCGCGTCCGGTTGGCGGGGTACTTCCAAGCGGGCACCGGGTTCAGCTACAGCGGTCTGCTCCTGATGAACGAAGAGACCTTCGCCAAATACACCGGTCGGCCGGCGCAGAGCGTCAGCTTCGGGTTGGTGACGCTGCGGGAGGGCGAAGACCCGACTGAAGCGGCCAAGCGGTTGCGGGCCGTACTGCCCGCCGACGTGCAAGTTCACACCCGCGCCGAGATGGAAGCCGACGAACGCAGCTACTGGGTGAACAAGACGGCCGTGGGAAAATTCTTCTACTTCGGCGTGCTGCTGGCCATCACGGTCGGGGCGATCTTCATCTACCAGATGATGGTCGCGGATATCAAGAAGCACATGCCCGAGTACGCCACGCTGAAGGCGATGGGCTACCGCTTCGGATTCTTGTTCCGCGTCGTCGTCGATCAGGCATTGTTCCTGGCGCTGGCCGGCTACGCCTTCGGCGCAGCCGCGGCACTGCTGCTGTACGAACTGACGATCCTCGCGGCGGCCATCCCCATCGCCATGACTTGGCAGCGCATGGGCTTGGTCCTACTGCTCACGGTGGGCATGTGCGTGGCCTCGGCGCTGCTGGCCGTGCGCAAAGTCCGCACCGCCGACCCGGCGGAGCTGTTCTGAAGCGGCGACTCAACACGGGGATCGCAGATGGGAAACTCTTGTAATTCTTACAATACTGGCGTTGACCGGTGCGGTAACGAGCGGGTAGACTCTTCCCCAAGCAAACGGGTTTTTCAATGATCGCCCTCAGCACATCGTCAACTTTCGAACTTCGCTTGAGATGCACTGTTGGCAACCTGCTATTTTACTGATGACATGTCGAGCTGCGAAAGCGTTGACCTTTATCCCCTTGCCAACTCCGCCTCCCGCACCATAATGACGAATTCCCGAAGAGCCGCTTCGGAACCACACAATACGGTTGACCGCGAGGGTAGCGCCGCCGCCGGTGCGAGAGTCGCGTTCGGCCCGAGGTCATTCCCGTGTCGCAAATTGTCGCACTGACGGTTCACGTCCGCGAAGGTAAAGGCACCCGCCTCGCCCGCAAGCTACGCGATACCGGGATGATCCCCGGAATCGTTTACGGGCACAAAGAAACGCCGGTTCAAGTCTCCGTGTCGGCCAAGGACTTCAACCACGCCGTCCGCGTGCTGAAGGCCCGCACCATCGAGATCGACCTCGGCGGCAAGAAAGACACCGTCCTGATCAAGGACTTGCAGTTCGATTACCTCAGCCAGCACATCACCCACTTCGACCTCCTCCGCGTTTCGGCGTCGGACACGGTGCGGGTGAAAGTGAAAGTCGAACTCCGCGGCACCCCGAAGACCACCGGCGGCGGCGTCCTCGAACAGCCTCTGCACGAACTGCACATCGAGTGTTTGGCGACGGCGATCCCCGAAAGCGTCCGGGTCGAAATCGGCGCGCTGCAACTCGGCCACCCGATCCACGTCAGCGATTTGAAGCTGCCGGACGGCGTGACGGTGCTCGAAGAAGCGACCGCCGTCGTCGTCCAACTGAAACTCCCCGGCCAAGAGCCGGAACCGGTCGAAGCCACCGCGGCGGAACCGGAAGTCCTCACGGCCAAGAAGCCGAAGGAAGGGGAAGCGGAGTAACCGGGGAGAGTCCTTCGTCATTGGTCCTTCGTTATTCGTGCTCCGCTGTGCGATGCTTCATTCGACAACGGTGAGCAGTGCGATCGGGAGGCCTATTGACTAAGACCCAATGACGAAGGACTCCCATGAAACTGATCGTCGGCCTCGGGAATCCGGGGACCAAGTACGCCGGCACCCGGCACAACATCGGCTTCGAGGTGATCGATTACTTGGCGTCGGCCCCGGCCGTCGGCCCCTGCAAAAGCTCGTTTCAGGCGCTGGTGGCCGAGACGAGCGAAGCGGGCGAGAAGATTCTGCTGGTGAAGCCCGAGACGTTCATGAACCTCAGCGGGCGGGCGGTTCGGGCGATTGTGGATTTTTACAAGCTGACGACCGCCGATGTGCTGGTGGTGTGCGACGATTTCAACCTGCCGCTGGGAAAGCTGCGGATCCGGGCGAACGGGAGCGCCGGCGGGCAGAACGGGTTGAAGAGCATCCAAGAGAATTTGGGCACCGATGCTTACCTCCGGATGCGGATCGGCGTCGGTCAGCCGGGGCCGAACGAGGCGGTCGATTTCGTGCTGAGCCGGTTCAAGCCGGGCGAGCGCGCGACCGTAGATGAAGCGGTGGCCGCCGCCGCGAACGCCGCGATGATTTGGATTCGCCGCGGGGCCGAGGCCTGCATGAACGCGGCCAACGGGCCGAGCGAGCCGCCGAAGAAGAAGAATCCGCCGTTGAGCCAAGAAGAGCGCGACCGCCGTCGGGACGCGAAGAAAAAGAAAGACCCGGAACCCGACACTCGGAACCCGGAACCCGATTCTTAGTAGGTCGTTCCCCCGCCGTGGTGGGCGGGGGTCGGGCGGAAGACTTCCCTTCCGACCGATCCACGGCGACCGTGCCCGCGACCGCGGGCTTTTCCGAAGAGGATGACGATGCCCGTCGAACTGTACGAGACGATGTTCCTGCTCGACTCCAACCGCATGGCGACCGAGCCGGAAGTGCTGAAGAACAACCTGCACGCCGCGCTCGAGAAGCACGGCGCCGAAATCCTCGTGGCCCGCATGTGGGACGAGCGCAAGATCGCTTACAACATCCGCCGCACGAACACGACCCACAAGAAGGGGTCGTACTACATCGTCTATTACAAGATGGAATCGACGAAGCAAGCGGGGATGGATCACGACTTCCGCCTGAGCATGACCGAGAATCTGCTGCGCCACCTGACGGCGCACATCGACTACCGCTGGGAAGAGGCGATGCTCGACGTCGCCCGCAACGACCAAGCCCCCGGCTTCGCGCTCCGCGGGATGCAGGAAGAAACTTCCCCGACCGACATCAACCCGGCCCTCATCAACGATCCGGGCGCCGAATTCGGCGGCGGCTTCCAAGGCGGCCTGGCCCCCGGCGGCGGCAACGATCGCCCCGGGGCGCCGGTAGTCGGTGCCCGCCCGCCGCGCCGGAAAGACGATAAACCGGAGTAAGATTTTCACCGCAGAGGAAGAAGAGGGCGCGAGAGAAAACAGGCATGGAATTGGATGCATCCTCTTTCTCCCGCGTCCTCTTCTCCCTCTGCGGTGAAAATTCCGAGTTTTCGCTTCAACCGAGATTGTGGAACGGTTCGACGCGGGTGAAGATGATCGAAGAGATGCGGTCCAACTTTCCAACCGAACGTTGAACCCCTACCCTAAACCGGGCCGCACCTCGGGAGTATCACCATGGCGACGCTGAACAAACTGATGCTGATCGGCCGGCTGACCGACAACCCGGAACCGCCGCGCGTGCTGCCCAACAGCGGCAGCACCGTGGTGAAGTTCCGCTTCGCCGTCGGCAAGAGCAAGAAACGCCCCGACGGCACCTGGGAAAACGACCCCAACCCGCTCTACCTCGACTGCGAAGCGTACAGCCGGGCCGACGACAACCGGGCCATGAAGCTCACCGACCTGATCGTGCAGTATTGCGCCAAAGGCTCGCAGATTTACGTCGAAGGCCGGCTGCAGTACGAGACGTGGGAAGACAAAAACAACCCGGGCCAGAAGCGCTCGAAGCACAAGATGGTCGTCGAGAGCATCCAGTTCCTCGACGCCAAAGGCAGCGGCGGTGGTGACGGCGGCGGCGGGGAAGACCGCGCCGCGTACAGCCCCCCCCGCGGCGCCGGTCGGCCCGCCCCGCAGCAGTCGGCACAGGGCGGCGGCTATTCCGATGGCCCGCCCGACACGGCCGAAGGCGACATCCCGTTCTAATCCGCTAACCCGCCGTCGGGCGCTTTGCGTCCGACGGCCTTGATAGGTTGATTCCCATGGCGAAGACCGCGAACAAGCCGAAGGGCGAGTCCAAGAGCAAAGGCAAAGCCGAGGCGAAGACCCGCGCCTTGCCCGCTCCGAAAGTGCGCAAACGCAACCAAGTGAAGAAAGGCCCCGGCGGCGGCACCTTGCTGGTGCTGGTCGAAGACGTGGCCCACGTCGGCAAGGTCGGCGACCAAGTCGAAGTGAAGGCCGGCTACGCCCGCAACTACCTCATCCCGCACGGGATGGCCGTGGTGCCGACGCCGCACGACCTGAAGCTGCTCGAGAAGCACCAGATCAAGATCACCAAGGCGAAGGAAGCCCGCCTCGCCGACCTCAAGGTCTTGGCCGAGCAGCTCTCGCGCCTCACGACGATCACGATCGAAGCCCAGGCGAACGAAGAGAACCACCTCTACGGTTCGATCGGCGCCCACGAGATCAGCAAGACGTTGAAGGGCAAGAACCTCCAAGTCGAAGCCGACATGATCAAGCTCGAGCACCCGATCAAGGAAGCGAACACGCTCACGGAAGTCCCGCTCTCGCTCGGCTACGGCATCGAAACGAAGATTCAGGTTCTGGTGGTGGCGATGCAGCAAGCCCCCGCGGCGAAGAAGTAGGCTGGGGTTTCGGAAGGGAAACGAGAAACAACAGCCCGCGCGAGCGGGCTGTTTTGGTGTGCGGTGATTTGCGAACCACACTGGCTAGCTGTAGAGTTGAGGTTTGGAGGCGGACGAAATGCGTCACTTCAAATGGATCGATTGGAATATTCAAAAGATCGCCAACCATGCACTGTCGGTCGAAGAAGTCGAAGCCGCATTCGAGAAAGTCTTCAACATTGCCGAACGGAGCGACGGGTCGTTTGAAATGCTGGCAGCGACCCCATCGGGGCGAAAAATCAGGGTGATTTGGCGGTATGATACCGAAGACGTTGAAATCCCAGACGTGTTCGGGGAAGCTTCGCCGGAGTCGATCTTCGTCATCACCGCATACTGAGGGGGAATCTAATGGCGACCATCCAACCCGATACCCGAAGCAAAGCCCGTCGAGACCTCGATGAGGCCATCGCGTCAGAACCGATGCTCGCATTCCCCGATCTCGCCCCGGACGCGACGGCCCGGCCCGTCGAAACACTCCTGCGGGCTAGCAAGCGCCCCTGCGCGGTTCCCGGTATTGTCGAAAATGGCATGGTTCGCCCGCTCGATCCGACCATCAAGCTCGTCGAGAAGGCGCAGGTGCTGATCGTCACTTCGTAAAAACTCTACTCGGTTGACGGTCTGCAGAGGTATTGGGATATGCGATTCCTCCGCGGGATCACGCTGAGCCGCTCGTCCCGAATATGGATCATCGGCGCGACGATCCTGCTCGGTCTTGCGATCGTGCCGGTGTGTGCGATGATCACTCACGGGCATGGCGGCTATCCACTGGCCGTCACGCTCGAAACGGGCGGACGGAAGCCGCAGTGGGTCTATTGCGTCGTCGCGCATGATCGGAAGGAATTCGAACCGCTGTTGAATGAATCGCTCACGCCGGAACTTGTGCGACGTTGGCACGAGGACGGCATCTTGCTCGAACCGTACCGCGGAGAGATACTGACTCCCCATGTCAGGCTCGGCGGCCGGCGCTCTTGGATCTGGGGTGAGTTGGATGATCCCCAGTACGACAAGTATGTGTTGATAATCGTCGCTTGGCCGGAGGGCGAAATCACGCGGAGTGTGATCGACATCCCGGACTATCGGAAGACGAAACGAATCACCGTCGAGCTGCGGTGATGCCGGAACACTTCCCGGCGAGCCGACCGTGTCAACGGTCGGGTGGTCCCACAACAGGCGAGCTTGGCCATGCCGACGTACCCGACCGTTGACACGGTCGGCTCGCC
>JANOSQ010000882.1:0-4719 GCA_031415915.1 Fimbriiglobus sp.
GCGACGGAGTCTATCGCACGAGGTGTAATGCGATGGACACCGAGCTTCACCACTCCGTCGCTGGCGCGTCCGGCTAACAAATCAGCCGCAACGGTCCACTATGGCGTTTCTCGATAGTCCATGCACGACCAATTCTCAGCACTTGCGGATCACGCCGACCAAGACACCCAGCACCGACACCGATTCCTTGTTGGGGTCGATGATGATCGGTTCCATGCTGCTGTTGCACGGCTCCAAGCGGATGTGCTCCTTCCGCTTGTAGAACTTCTTCAGCGTCATCGCCTTGTCGACCATCGCGATGACTTTCTCGCCGTTGTCGGCCGAGTCTTGCTTCTTGATCACGACGTAGTCGCCGTCGGCGATCTGGCTGTCGATCATCGACGAACCGCGGACCTTGAGGACGTACAGGTTGTCTTGGCCGAAGAGTTCGCGCATCTCCAGGCGTTCGTCTTGCTGCACGGCTTCGATGGTCGCCCCGGCCGCGACGACCCCGAGCAGCGGCAGGCTGAACCCGCCCGCCGAGACGCCGGGGATCGTGATCGAGCGGGCGCGGCCACCGCGCTCTTCGTTCTTCTCGTCCCGTTGGATGTAGCCTTTTTTCTGCAGCGCCCGCAGGTGGCACATCACCCCGTTCGGCGAGGCGATGTCGAACGCCTTGCCGATGTCGCGGATCGCGGGCGGGTAGCCGCTCTGCTCGATGTACTTGCAGATGTACTGGAAGATCCGCATCTGCGATTCCGTCAGCGCGGGCTTATCCGACTTATTGACTCTGCTCGCGAGCGAGGCCATGGTGAATCCTAGGTTTGTGGGACGGGGCAAAAACCATCCGGTTCGCGCTCCGCATGTACACTGTATACAACTATATCTGACAACCGTACATGTGCAAGTAAATCCCGCGCTTTTTGCGGGGATTTTGCCCGGGTGGTATAAAAGCTCAATACCCCCCCGCGCGGTGCCCCCGTGGAACTTCCCAAACCCCCTTGGTTCGGCCCGTCGATCGCCAAGCTGTTGAATGGCGAAGACATGGACGGCCTTTCGACGCCGGCGATATTCCGCGACCTGCTGGGCGGTCGCGTCGACGATGCCCTCGCCTCCGCTCTGCTCGTCGCCCTGAGAATCAAAGGCGAAAGCGCCTCCGAGATCGCCGCGGCCGCGCTGGCCCTGCGCGAGCAAATGATCCGGCTCGTGCCGATCTCCGGGCCGGTCGTCGATACCTGCGGCACCGGCGGCGACGACCACGGCACGTTCAACATCAGCACGGCCGCCTCGTTCGTGGTAGCGGGGGCGGGCGTGCCCGTCGTGAAGCACGGCAACCGCGCCGTCAGCAGCTTGTCGGGCAGCGCCGATGTCTTCCGCGAACTCGGTGTTCCGATCGACTCGGGTGTCGAATGGGCTCAGCGTTCGCTCGACCGCGTGGGCTACGCCTTCTGCTTCGCTCCGCATTTCCATCCCGGCATGGCCCACTTGGCCAACTTGCGCAGGAAGCTCGGCATCCGCACCATCTTCAACTTGCTCGGGCCGCTGGCGAATCCCGCGAGCGCCGAGTACCAACTCGTCGGCGTCGGCAACGCGGATCTGCTCGATACGCTGGCCGGGGCACTCGCGGAATTGGGAACCCGCCGGTCGATTCTCGTCTGCGGCTTCGACGGCCTCGACGAAGTGACGCTGGCCGCGCCGACGATGGTGCGAATCGTGGAAGGGAACCGCGTCCACAGCGACGAATGGGACGCGAGCGACTTCGGACTGGAACCGGTGGTCTTGGCCGATATCCGCGCGGAAGGCCCAGCCGAGAGTGCGGCGATCATCCGCGGGGTGCTGGAAGGAACCGACGGCCCGGCCCGGCGCATCGTGCTGGCGAACGCGGCCGCGGCGCTGTTCACCGCCGAGGCCGCGCGGAATTTGCATGCCGGCGTGGAGATGGCGGAGGAATCGCTGCGGAGCGGCAAGGCGTTGGGGGTGTTGGAGAGGTTGAAGGCGAAGGGGCATCAGTAAGAGCGATCCCATTCCACGAAACCGGTTCCAATACGAACTGTTGCGACCGCTGCAATATTGCAATCAGCCCACAATGCATCGTTCACACTCGCGTGTGTGGGAAGTTCAATGGAACGCTGACCCTGCCCTACGAAAAATGGGAGTCGGCCGAGTCCACGCTCGACAACCTCCCGGAGGAAGAGTGAATCACTTCTTCCCGGCGGACAACCGGTAGTACTCGTTCCAGAGCTTCGGTTCCCCGGGTAGCATCGCACCGGGCACGCTCAGGTTCTTCCCTTTGGCCAACTCGATCATCTGCCGCGGGTATTCGGGCCACTTGCCCACTTGGGCCTCGAGGCGGTCTCGCTCGTTCTTGGCCAACTTCGGCAGCAACTGCTCCTTCAAGAACAGTTCGAGATCGTCTTGAAATTCGCCCGGCCGGCAGGGGCCGAGCGGCGGGAGCTTGTCCTTATCCTTGGTGTTGGCGTCGAGCTTGTGGATTTCGAGCGCGAAGTCGGGCCAGCGACCGAGGGTCGTCCGGAAGCGCTGGGGCAATGGCGCGTCGTTCTTGATCAAGCGGCGCATCACCTGCGGGGTCAGCGGCGGTTGTTCGAAATGCGTCAACGGCTTCCCTTTGCCCGGTTCCGGGAGCATCGGGTGCTGCTCCGCCAGTTGCAACAGGCACGCCCCGTACGAGAACCAATAGCCCTCCTTCTGCGCGGCGTCGTGCCGGTATTTCAATTCCAGGAGTTCTTCGCGGGTCAAGCGGCACGGGGCGGGCAGTTCGCCCTTCTTGTCGATGGGCAAATTCGGATCGATCCCGAACGACTTGCGGATGAACTCGTCGAGCGACTTCGCCAAGGCGGGATTGTTGAAGGGCCAAGCCTTCTGATCCTCTGACTTATTCGGCTGCCATTGGCGATGGGTCAACTCCCACTCGCGGCGAAAGGTTTCTTCCCGCTGGCGCAGCTCGCGCAAGTATTGGGTGCGCTCCTCGACCGTGGCCACTGTTTTCAAGGCTTTCTGCTGACTCGGCGGCAGTGATTCGCGCCACAACCGCTCCCGCACCCGCAGCACCGCTTCGAAGCGGTCGGCACCGTTCGCCGCGGTCAGGATTTCCTTCCTCGGCCCGTCGGGCAAGCGATCGAGCCAGACGGCGTAGGCTTCGAGCGAGCGCCGCAGTGCCGCGCCCTCTTTCGCGGGCATCTCTTCCAATTGCTTGTGCAACGTCCGCAATTGTTGTCGGCGAGCCGATGGATAGCCTTGGAATTGGGCGATCAGTTTCTGTTGCTCGGCGAGCGAAATCTTGTCGCGCTGCAACTTCTGGCTCGCCTCGGTCGTCGTCGGGCCGTCGTCGAAGAGATCGGCCTCTTGGAGCCGACGGAGGAATTCGAGGTCGTCCACGCCCGTGTACAGGGGGAGGTCGTGGATCAACGGAAGATCGGCCTGATCGAACTTTTCGGCTTCGCGGGGCGGGTTCAAGTAAGGCTGTGCGAGCAGGTGCCCGAAGTAACCCGCGCCGCCGATGGCGACCAAGGCCACCGCCCACAGTAAGAACTCCGGCCCAAGTTTTGCCCGAGGCGCCGGGAGGGTGCCGGACGTCGACAAACTCGGCGCGGAGCCGGTGGGGGAAGGCGCGAGCACCGGCTGCAACTTGGTCAGCGTCCGAGCGGTGAAGGATTCGCTCGGCTCCGGCTTCGGCAGGTAATCGAGCAAGTCGTAGGTTTTCTTGTATTCCTCGGCCTTGACGCGTGTCTCCGCATCGCCCGCCAGCTGGGTTTCCACCGTCCGCGATTCGTCGGCATCCAACTCGCCGTCGAGGTAGGCGATCAAATCCGGATCGTCCGGCGTCGGGTCATCGGAAGGATTCGTGGGCGTCATGGGGAACTCTGCAAGGCGAGCCGACCGTGTCAACGGTCGGGTGACTTTCAAATCTCATTCCTCGTCGATTACTTCATCCGCCGGCGCCGAACCATCCATGTAAATGTACGGCTGCAACGCGTCGCGCAACTTCGCCCGCGCCCGGCTCAGCAGCGACTTCACCCCTTTGGTCGTCAGCCCCATCACGTCGGCGATCTCGGCGTAGTTCATGTCCTCGAACTTATTCAACACCACCGCGACCCGTTGGCGCTCGTTCAAATCGTCCAGCGCCCGGCGGACCACGGCCGCGAGTTCCTCCTGCTGCAGGTGCTGCGTCGGCGGGGCGCTCTTGTCCGGCGCGCGCGCTTCACCCGGTCGGAAGCCTTGGAAGTTGGAATCTTGCACCTCCAGCGGCAACGCCGATCGACGGCGCTTGTCGCGGATCGCATTGATCGCCAAGTTGTTCGCGATCGTGAAGAGCCACGTCGAGAACTTCGCCTTGGGCGTGTACTTGTGCCGCGTTCTGTAGACCCGCAGGAACACTTCTTGGGCCAAGTCCTCGGCCTCGGTGGAATGGCCGACGAGGTGGCCCATGATGCCGACGAGGCGGTGCTGGTAGCGCTCGACGAGTTCGGCGAAGGCGGATTGATCGTCGGCGCGGACGCGGAGCATGAGCCGGATGTCCGGATCGCGGAGGGCCATCATCGCGCTGGTCTGTCCGGTCATGCGCCGTGCGGTTCGGGTTGGGGGGATCCAAGAGCTACTGTCCGGGTGGAATCGAATGCCGGCGGGAGAGTGTCGCCGTTCGCTCCGCGAACGGGAGCCTCCCGCAGAGAGTGACGCCCATCTACGACGAAGGCCGAAAACCGTTCGCGGAGCGAACGGCGA
>JANOSQ010000883.1:0-1808 GCA_031415915.1 Fimbriiglobus sp.
CCGTTCACTGGGTTTTGCCGCTGTTTTTCAGGCGATTTCGAGTTCCGAACATACATATTTGAGACAAATTCGACTCGAATATGTGAAATTGAGCGATAAAGTCCCTGAATTTTAGGCGTTTACCCGGTGAACGGTTACGCGGATTGAAGGCGGTGCTGATGAGTTGGATGCCAGACAGTCGGCACGAAAAAACGATAGCGAGCTTCAAGAATCCCAAAGGAGTCGGGCACGATTTGGAGAAGTTGCGAAACTCGATCATTCGAGCCGGCTGTCAGGTTCCGATCTCAACGACTTCGCAAGTGCGGCTCTTGGCAGCAAGCTGGTTCACCGGGATGCGATATGTAGGTCGAAGGTACTCCTTTGAAGTCGCCGAACGACTTTGCGAAGCGGGCCAAGGCGTGCTCGGTTGGGTGAAAGAGGATTGACTCATGGCCATCACGACCAAACGAACCGATCATCAGACCGCCAGAATTTACGCGGCGTTGAAGGTTGCTTTTCCAGAGCTCTCCGACGAAGAAACGGAGGTTGTTTACAGATACAACCGATACTCGATCCGTGTTCGGGTCGTCGCCGATTGCTTCGAGGGCAGAAGCTTGGCGGAACGGGAGGCTATGGTGAACCGCGTTCTCGCCCGCATCGAGCCCGAAGACAACAAAGATATTTCCATGCTCATGATGTTGAGTCCTCAAGAGTCAGTAAGTCCCGATCTGATGAACCTCGAATTCGACGATCCCGGCCGAAGCCGGTTGTAGGATCCAGAACCCCGACCGAACGCGAAACGACACTATGTCCCAGATACCGCCCGATCCGAAGAAGCCCACCGTGCCCCCGAGCACCGGCCAGACCGGCGCGCCCAAACCGCCGGTGCCGGGCCAACCCGGTGCGCCCAAACCGACACCCCCTACCGGGCAAAAGCCCGCCGTGCCGGGTCAGGCCGGTGGCCCCGCGAAGCCCCAGCCCCCAGCGGGCCAGAAACCACAGCCGCCCGCCGGTCAAAAGCCCGTGCCGCCCGGCGCGCCCAAACCGCCGGCATCCGGTCAGAAGCCGGGCGTTCCCGCCGGCACCAAACCGCCCGCGCCGAAATCCCCGCCGGCACCCGCCCCCAAGCCGCAGCGGCCCAAACACACGCACGTCGATACGTCCACCCGGCAGCTCGCCCAGAAGCTCGTCGACCTCGGCTACGTGGACGACGTCCAACTCGAGAGCATCTACGAAGAAATGCGCACGAGCGAACTCAAGCTCGGCGAGATCTGCATCACCCGCGGCTTGGTCAACGAAGACCAACTCCTGCAAGCGACGGCCGAAGTCCACGGGATGCGCGTCGCCAACCTCGACGACGCCAAGCCGACGCCGGAATCGATCAAAGTCGTCCCGCAGAACATGGCCGAGCTGTACAAGCTCGTCCCGCTGGCGTTCGACGCCGACACCCTCACGGTGGCGATGTCCGACCCGAATAACCTCCAAGCCCTCGACGACATCCGCAACTTCCTCGGCATCCGTCAAGTCAACGCCGTGCTCGCCCCCGCGGCGGCCGTCGAAGCCCTGATGAAGAAGGCTTACGGCGGCCCCGGCGCCGAAGAGTCGATCAACACGATCATCCAAGCGCTCGAGAACGACAAAGACCTCCACAATAAGTCCACGCGGCGCGAAACCAGCATCGACTTGGACGACCTCACGGAAATGGCCAACTCCGCCCCGGTGCGGAAGCTCATCAACATGGTGTTGCTGATGGCCATCCGCGACCACGCGTCCGACGTCCACTTCGAGCCGTTCGAAGACGAATACAAGATGCGCTACCGCTGCGACGG
>JANOSQ010000884.1:0-2371 GCA_031415915.1 Fimbriiglobus sp.
CAGCAGGCGCAACGGGCGGGGCTGTCGGCTTCGGACATCCTGCGCAGTTTTTCAAACTTGACGCCGCATTCGGGACAAGCGTACTCATACATCGGCATACTCTTATTATGAAGCTTCGCATCCAGGCCGGCGGTATTCGGCTCCGTTTGAAACAGTCGGAGGTGAGGGTGTTGGTGGAGGGAGGGGAAGTGGTGGAGATGTGCCCGACGTTGCCGGTGGCGCTGCAATATGCGCTGCGGCCGGATACGGGCGTCACCGATTTATCGGCGGAGTTTGACGGCGGGCGGCTAACGGTGCGGATTCCGGCGCAGTGGCTGATTGGCTGGGAAGGGGATGAGCGGGTGGGGTTTGCATCGGCCGGGGTGCTGATTGAGAAAGACTTCAAGTGCGCGCAGCCGTCGGCGCCCGCCGATAACGAAGACTGCTACGAGAATCCGGTGGCGTGCGGGTAAACGCAGTACGGCCGGCGCTGGAATAAAGCGCCGGCCGTGCTGCTTGCGGGGGCGTTCTTATTGAACGCGCGTCAGGACGAAGTTGACGGTTACGAATGACGAGGCCGAAATGCCCAGGGAATTCGTTACAGTGAGTCGAAAGATGTACGGACCGAACTGCTCACCCAACTGCACGCGAGGCGTAATGGATGTCGGTTCGAGAATTACGGCGGTCCTGTCTGCCAAGGTCCACAGGTAGGTTAACGGGCCGCCCTTCGGATTCACGGATTTTGAACCATCGAGGGTGATCAGACGGTTGATGGTGTCCTGATTCGTGCCGGCGTTAGCGATGGGCCTGTCGGCCTCCGCAATCGCCCTCACTCGAACCGTCACTTCGCAGCGCGCGGTTTCGTTCTTCGCGTTGTATGCGATCAGCGTGTAGGTGGTGGTGGCTGTGGGGCGGACGGTCACCGGGTTGGTGATGCCTAGCCCGTTCAGCGTAACCACGGTCGCATTTTGCACGGTGAAGCTGATGGAAGCGGGGTCACCCGCGTTCGCTACTTCGACCGGGTTGGCGATGCAGGCCGTCAGTGCGGGCAGTTGAGCCGCCGGCGGAACGACCACGGCGGGCCGCACGTTGATGCCGATGGTCGAACTGATCTGGCCTTGCGCGTTCGACGCGGTCAGCGTGTAAAGCGTGTTGGCGGTTGGGGAAGCCGGCACATTGCCCTGGAGACCGACGGTGCCGAGCGTGCTGATGCTGACAGAGGTCGCGTTCTCGACAAGCCAGTCAATGGTCGTACGCTCGCCGGCGGTAATATCCATCGGCGATCCGGTGAAGCGGATGATGCGCGGAAGGCCGCCGCCCGCGGGGGGCGCAGTGCCCACCTGCACCACTGCCGTAGCCGAGGCGGAACCGAACTGGTTCGTGGCGGTGATGGTGTAAGTGGTGGTTTCAGTGGGGGAGATTGGCGCAGTGCCATTGGCGCGAACGGTTCCGACGCCGGAGACGGTGACGGTGTCGGCGTTCTCGGTCTGCCAGGACAGCGTCGAACTCTGGCCGCGATCAATCGTCGCCGGGCTCGCCTGGAAACTGATGATTCTCGGCAGGGGGCGTTCGACGTTCACAGTTACGGTCTCCACGGCTTCGCTGGTAGCATTTCTGGCGGTCAGGCGATAGGTGGTGGTTTCCGACGGAGTCACCGGCGTGGTGCCTTGTGTGGCGTTGACGGCACCGACGACTGGAGTGATGGTCGCCGAGTCAGCGTTCTCAATTAACCACAACAGGTTCACCGGCTGGCCGGCGCGAACTTGAACCGGGTTCGCCGTGAAGCGCAGGATGCGCACGGTGAGCGGGGCCCGTGTAGTGACATTGGCGCGAGCGATGCCCTGGGCATTCTGATCGTCCTTAACCGTGAGGCGGAAGGCGTAGCTTTGACCGGCGGCAGCGGTGAACGTCGCCACCGAGGTTGCGGCGTTGCTCAGCGTGACGGTGGGTCCGGCGACTTGCTGCCACTGGAACGTGATGGGATCGCCGTCGGGATCGTAGGAAGACGTGCCATCGAGCCGGATGGGCCCGGCGGCGGCGCCGATCTGGTCGCCTCCGGCGTCGGCGATGGGAGCGCTGTTGCCGGTGCGGACGCGCCGCGTCAGCAGTTCATACCGAATGCGAGGGATGTCCATCGGCACAGGGGTTTCCACGGTGTTGTAATCCCGGGGCCGAAGCCAGTTGCCGAACAAGACGCCGAAGCGAACGGAGCCGCTGTTGTTTTTGCCGATAAGCGTTTCGTTCAGGCCGCCTTCGACGCTGAGAGCCAGCATCCTGTTGACGGGATGGACGTAGCGAATCATGCCGCCGGGCTTGTTGCCGTTGCCGTAGGCGCGCAGGAAGCCCAGATTGCCCTCAATGTAGCTGTCCTTCCAAACGGCCGCCGTTGTGG
>JANOSQ010000885.1:0-3790 GCA_031415915.1 Fimbriiglobus sp.
AAAATTCAGGGACTTTATCGCTCAATTTCACATATTTGAGTCGAATTTGTCTCAAATATGTATGTTCGGAACTCGAAATCGCCTGAAAAACAGCGGCAAAACCCAGTGAACGGTTACGACTAGCGATCACCCCGAAAGCGATACGGTGTGTCTCGGGGAACTCGCTCTGCGCGAGCCACCTTTTCATCAACTCTACAAATGCTTGCAGTTTGGAAGGTAGATCCGGGAGTTCCGGTGGGAGTTCCGCTTGCATGGGTTGTTCTGTTAAAATCCAGTCAATCCGACCTTCTTTCGGAGTCGCTTGGGGCTTGACATGTACCATCGCGAACGGCCCGCCGAGGGCGTACGCCCAGACGGCGAACGACACGGTGACGATGATGAGTTGGATGTAGAGCTTCCACCCTTGCAGCGGGGCGGTGGCGAGTTTGTTCATCCCGCAGAAGTAGATCGGCGTGAAGACGGCGCAGATCGCGGAGGCGATCCAACCGATCGGCACCTTCTTGGGGTCGTCGTTCGGCACCAGGGTCAGGATGGCGAAGCAGCCCTTGAAAGCCGCGATGATTTCGCCCGGGATGTATTTGGCGACGCGCTCCAACCAGTTGGAATCGGAGCGGTCGCCGCCCTCCAAACCGTAGAGCTTCACTGTGGCGGGGACGAGGCGCGGCATCGGCGGCACTCCGGAACCGTGAAACGGGATGGTCTTGTATTACCCGCGCACCGGCTCGCCAAGCGAAATCTGACCCCGCTGTTTGCCCTAGCCCGCCCGCGCCGGCCGGTGTACCTTTTCGGGCAGTGCCACGCCGCGGAAAGGATGCCGATGCCCGAAACCCCCCTGCGCCACCCGACCGCGATCCTCGGGCCGGCGGTCGCGCTCGCGCCGGATGTCCGCGTCGGGCCGTTCGCTATTCTCGACGGGGCGATCACGTTGGGGGCGGGTTGCGTCGTCGGCCCCGGTGTCCATATGCTCGGCACCGTGATCGCCGGCGCGAACAACACCTTCCACAGCGGCTGCGTCATCGGCGATCTCCCGCAGCACTTGGCCTACGCCGGCGAACCGACGACCGTGGAAATCGGCGACGGGAATGTCTTCCGCGAATACGTCACCGTGAACCGCGGAATGCCCGCGACGGGCAAGACGACCATCGGGAACAAGAATTTCCTGATGAGCGGGAGCCACGTCGCCCACGATTGCCGGGTGGGGAACGGCTGCATTTTCGCCAATTACGCCCTCCTCGGCGGGCACGCGGAAGTCGGCGATGGGGCGTTCCTCTCCGGGAACACCGCGGTGCACCAGTTCTGCCGCGTCGGCCGGCTGGCGATGCTCTCGGGCACCTCGGGCCTCAGCCAAGATCTCGCCCCGTTTTTCATCGCCCAGAACATCAACATCATCCACGGAATCAACGTCGTCGGCATGCGCCGGGCGGGCATCCCGAACGACGAAATCCAAGCCGTGCGCCGGGCTTTCAAAATCATCGCCCGCGGCGGATTGACAATCCGCGCGGCGGTCGCCCGGCTCGAAACCGAGGAAGGACACCACCCGGCCGTGCGGGAACTCATCGAATTCATCCGCGCGTCCAAGCGCGGCATCTGCACCGGGAGCAGCAAACGAGAATCGGATGAATAGCTGGCAGCGCTGGTTCGCCATCCCCCTTTCGACCCGCTGGGCGATCTGCATTTGGTTCACGCTGCTGGCCGGGGTGTTCGGCCGCGTCGCCGTCGATCGGACCACGGCGCAGTCGGTCGTACCCATCTACATCCTCGGCGGGGAGCGCTGGTGGAACGCCGAGCCGCTCTACGGCCCCCCCCCCGGCACCATGGACGTCTACCGCAACCCGCCCGGCTTCGCGGCGCTGTTCGCCCCGCTCTCGCAACTCCCGCCCCGCCCCGTCGGCCTCGCTTGGCGGATCGCCGGCATCGGCTTGTTCATTTTGGGACTGCGGCGCTTCCTCGCGGCCATCCACCCGGTGCCATTGCCCCCCCCCGCCGAGGCGACCGTTTGGATCGTCGCCGCGTTCGTGGTACTGCCGGCCTTCAACAACGGCCAAGTGAACCTGCCGCTCTTGGCGGGGGCGACTCTGGCTACGGCCGCGGCGGCGCGGGGCCGATGGTGGCAAGCCGCATTCTGGATCATGCTCGCGGTGTGGTTGAAGCTCTACCCGATCGCACTCGCGGGGCTGCTGGTTCTGCTCGCCCCGAACCGGCTCGGTTGGCGGATGCCGTTGACGCTCGCGGCATTCCTGCTGTGGCCCCACGCCCTCCGCGATTCCGCTTACATCGGCGAGCAGTGGATCGGGTTCCGAGATGCGCTCGCGGGGGACGACCGCGGCGATGCCACTTTGCATCGCACGATGAAAGGCTGGACGTACCTGTTCCGAGTGACCGCCGGGGAATCGGTCGATCGCCTGGCGATGCAGGCGGTCGCCGCGGGCGCGGGGTTGCTCTTGGCCGCGGTCATCCTGCGTGCGAAACTCCGATCCGGCCCGACTACGCCACTCTTCGGCTACACCCTCTGTTTGGGGCTCCTCTGGATGGTGCTCTTCGGCCCCGCCACGGAGTCGAACACCTACTCCATCCTCGCCCCCGTCGGCTGGCTGATCGTCGCGCCGGGTCTATCGCGTTGGGCACGCATCGTCGCGGGCCTCGGCTGCGGCCTGTTGATCGTCGCCGTCTTGCGCGGCACCTTCCCCAACGACCCCGACTGGACGCTGGCCTCGGTTCAACCGATCGGCGCACTGCTGCTACTGATGGTCGGCGTGCGCGGGGCGCTGGCGAAGTGAGCTGCACCCGTGATGGCGAGCATCGAATCCGGCTATTTTGGCTGCACAACGCCCCATTGCTCGGGGGTGAGGTTTTTAAACTTTGTTGATAGTATTCTTGCAGTCGCCAAAGTTGCCGGATAGCGTGGAGAAAAGGAGCTTCGACCCCGGCGAGTGCTAGACTGGGGTGGAGCAACCATTCTTGGAGTTCATTTTCACGAGCCGGACGCGTGAGTGAGCGACGGACCGCACCGTGAAAGAGAGACGCCTGCGAAATTGGAACGGCCCGTCGCTCACGCATTCGGCTCGTATGGCAAACTCCAAGCCAGTGCAGCGACGACTTATGGAGTTGGTCGGCACGCGCGCGGATTCTCACGGACTGACACCGCACGGTTCGTCGACTTCTGCCTGAGCTGATTGCACCGCCCACGGGTGCGGCAATGATACCTGGAAGCCTATTGATCATTCCGCGACTATTCGTCGCTTGTTCCCGGAGATCAATTGGCCAAGAACATTCAACCCTCATAGGGCTTTGTAACGCATTGACGCTTTGTAACGGAAAGCGACCGGCTGTAACGTAATTCGAGGGCTGCTCAGAATCCATGCTTTGCGTTCACGCCGAACAGATCCAATATCCATTTGCCAGCCGCCTCTGCAAATGGTTGTCCGGTAGGGGCCAGTGGCAGATCGGGACTCATGCCTGCGCCGGCAACCTCTTGTGGAGCGACGCGCGGGCAAGGTAACTCGTCCCGTATGCGCTGAATGTGCTCAGGAGTGCATCCTCTGTCTTCAAGAACTTCGATTAGTTCATCGTGGCGAATATCATCGACTTCGGGACGATGTGGCCATTCGTCGATTGGAACCACTAGTTCAATTCGTGCTGACGAAAACGCAATGTAACCGTTCACCGGGTAAACGCCTAAAATTCAGGGACTTTATCGCTCAATTTCACATATTTGAGTCGAATTTGTCTCAAATATGTATGTTCGGAACTCGAAATCGCCTGAAAAACAGCGGCAAAACCCAGTGAACGG
>JANOSQ010000886.1:0-10411 GCA_031415915.1 Fimbriiglobus sp.
CACGCCACGGTGCTGAACCAGATGGGCCTCGACCCGAACGGGCTGACCTACTTCTACAGCGGGTTGGATCAGAAACTCGTCGGCGTCGAAGGGGCGGAGCCGATCAAAGGGTTGGTGTGAGGAATCCCGGATGCGGTACGAACAGCCGGTATGAAAGCGGGCGCGCGAAAACGCACCGGGTGAACCGGTGCGTCTGGAATCCCCGACTCGCCATCTCACTGCGGGGTCAGCGGAGCCGAGATGTTGGCGACCTCGGTGCCCGGCTTGAAGTTCAGCGTCGCCGCGGCGGCGTCGGCTTGGCCGAGCAGTTCCTTCATGTTCTTGCGGAAGCCGTCGTACTGGGCCTGCACCGCGTCGCGCTCGCCGATCTTCGACTTGAGTTGGACTTTCAGATCGTCCCGCTCCCGTTCCGCGTCTTTCACGCGGCCCTGCTCCTGTTTGATCTGCAAGGCCAAGGCGTTGGACGTCTCTTGCACCGTCTTGAGTTCGCGTTCGAGTTTGCTGACGCGGGCATCGACCGATTTATCCGCGACGGGCTGCTGCGACGGCGCGCACCCCCAAATGATCCCGACGATGCCGACGAGGAGGATCGGCAGAAGAATGCGGCTGCGGAGCATGGCGTCTATCTCCAGGTGTAACCGAGAAGCTGCGGCGGGCACGGTGCCCGGAATGCGGAACACTTCTCGTTTCGGCATCGCCTTGTGCCCAACTTCACCAAAATCCTCAGTCGGGCCGACCGGCAGACTCGCCGCAGAGCGCCTACGCCGGTTGCATCGCCCATACCCCCGATGACGCCGGCCACCAGTCCTCCTTCAATGCCCGTGCTTGTGGTCGCCGCCCGCGAAGTATTTGTGCTTCGGGTCGGCTCTGGCCCACACATACGCCAGCAGGTCGAGGATTTCGTCCTTCGTCAGTTTGTCGAGTAGACCCTTCGGCATGATCGACACCGGCGACGGTTTCGGGGCGCCGTCGAGGTCGTCCTTCTTGATGAGCCGGCTCTCGGCCTTGGCGAGCGGGTTCTCGATCACTTTGTAGTCGCCCCCCGGAGTCTTCTCCAAAACCATGCCGGTGAAGCTGCCGCCCGCCAAGAGGTCGAATTTGTAGCTCTTGTACTTGTCCTCGATCCTCAGGCTCGGGTCGAGGAGGTGCTTCAACACGTCGGCCGGGGCCTTGAATTCCTTGCTGTCGAGCTTCAGCAAGTCGGGGCCGAAGTCCTGCCCGGCGTTGTCGAACTTGTGGCACGAAATGCACGCGGCGACGTTGAAAATCTGTTTGCCCCGGGCGAACGAGCGCCCGCCTTTGTCGAGTTCGTCCACGGTCGGGGCCAAGTCGGCGAGCTTCCATTCGGTGCGCGGGCGGTTGAACTTCAACAACTCATCGACCGGGGCGATCTTCTCCTTGGCGACGTACGCTTCTGGATCGGCGAGGTATTCGTCCAAATCTTCGACGACGTAGAGCGCCCCGTGCATCCGCCGCCAGTGGCCGGGGTAGAGGCAGACGTACGGGTAGACGCCGGCCTTCGCGGGGGCGGTGAAGCGGAGGTTCTGGCTGCTCTGCGGTTGCAGCAGCTTGCTGCCGAGAAGGATCAAGTCCGACGGCGGGATGAAGTGCTTTTCTTGGGCGCCCGGCTGGCTGCCGAACAGCTCGGCGAGGTCGCCGACTTTCTCGAGCGTACCCGGTTCGGCGATCGCGAAGTTGTGCGGCATGATGTCGGTGTTCTCGAAGACGAACTCCACCGGTTTGCCCGCCTGCACGACGATGCGGTCCTTGTCGAAGATCATCTGATCGGTGACGGTGCCGACGCGGATGACGCGGACGCCGAGTTCGCCGAGGGCTTTGCGGGCCTTCTTGGCTTCGTCCTTCGGCAGCAGCCCGGCGAGCGAGTCGCCGAGTTGCAGCGCGTCGAGCACGTCGGCCTTGGTGCGATCCGCCTGCGGCACTTTGGCGACGGTGGTCGTCACGATCGTCAGCAGAGGCAGCGCCTGATCCTTCGGCCAGAACGCCGAGGGGATGCGCTGGATCGCTTGGATCGCGGCCGGTCGCTCGGCGTCGAGGGCGACGTACTTGGCGAGCGCTTGGAAGGTCTCGGTCTCCTTGCCCCGGATGCTCGTCAGAGCGAGCATTGCCGAGCGGCGGACGATCCGCTCCGGCGCTTCCCCGGAGACGACGTGCTTGACCGTTTCCGCCGGCGTCGGTTGCTTCTGCAATTGGAACACGACGTTCTTACCGGAGTCGCGGACGAGCAGCGTGTAATCCTTCAATCGGGTGCCGAGGTTGCCGTCGGTGCGGTTGAAGATGGCGATGGAGTCGATGGGGACATCCCGGCCGAGATCGACTTCCCACCAAGCGCCGTCGGTGCCTTCCTGCGTGTGGGTCGAACCGCCCTCGTCGAAGCTGCCGCTCTTGTTGCCGTCGATGGCGCGCGATGCGGGACCGCCGTTCGACGTGGTGCTCTGGCTCGCTTGGCCACCGCGGGCGACGTTCCTACCGTCGCTGAAGACTTCGACTTCGGCCAGCGTCAGCGTCCGCTGTTTGCCGGGGAGTTCGATGCGGACGTACCGCCCCATCACGGCGTTCGTCTTCGGGAGCGCATCCGCCAGATCCTTCGGCAGCCCCGCCAACAGCGGGAGCAACTTCGGATAGAGCGCGGCGCGTTGGAGCGGATCGCGGATCATCGGTACGGCGAGCACGAAGTCGCGCAGGCCATGGACGCTTTTGATCGCGGTCGCCCAAGCCTTGTCCGGAGAATCGTCGGCGGCGATGAGCGAGACGTACCCGAGTTGGCGGATGAGGCTGGTCTTGGCTCCGGTGGCGAGCTTTTCGAGGTCGCCCCGCAGCGCGGGGAGGTCGGCTTTGCGATCCGTGAGGATTCGCACGAGGTCGAAGGCGACGCTTTCGTCTTGGCCCATCGTGTCTTGATGTTGGATAGCGTCCAGCAGGATCGCCGATTCCGCTTTGCTCTCGGACTTGGCCAGTCCCACCACGGCTTCGCGGCGGTATTCCTCGCGGATCCCCTTGCGATTGAGGAATTCCGTGTAGACCGCCGCGCTGCGCTTCACCTTCAAGAGGTCGTCATTGGAGATGCTCTTGAGGAAGAAGCGGGCACCCGCGGGGGTCGTGAATTTGAGTTCCTTCCCGGAGGCGAGGGCTTTCGTCACGAGCGGGTCGAGGGCTTTGCGCGTCTCGCCGATGAGGTGGTCGATGTAAACATCGCGCGGTTTCTCCCCGGCGACGAGGACGATTTCGATCGCCTCGGATTGGGTGAAGTAGCTCGCCCCCCAGATGGCGATCAACCGCACGCGGGCGCTGTCGTCCGCGGCCATTTTCTTGAAGGTCTCGAGGCTGCCTGGGATGCGGTCCTTCCAGTAGGTCAGCACCCTCACGCCGGCGGCGCGGGCGTTCTCGTCCTTCGAGGCGAGCACATCTTTGAGCAGTTCGGAATTCACCGTGTTGTGGGCTTGGTGAACCCAGAGGGCTTCGGTCAGGTGGTGGGCGTGATTCGCGTCGGTTTTGTCGAGGTTGGTCGCCCACGCTTGCACCGCGGCGATCACTTCGGGGCTTTTGCGGGTCGTCAGTTCGAGTTTGGCGTTCTTCCGCACGCGGTCTTCGGGGGACTTCAATAGCTCCAACAACTTCTCGATCAGCTCCCCGTCGATCTTCGCCGGCTTCAGCGTCTCCCGGCCGATGTAGCTCACCCGGTAAATGCGGCCGTGCTCTTTATCCCGGCTCGGGTCGCGGAGGTTGTGTTGCATGTGGCCGATGATCGGGTTCTGCCAATCGACGAAGTAGAGCGCGCCGTCCGGGCCGGTCTTCACGTCCACGGGCCGGAAGTTCGGATCGGTGCTGCTGAGGATCGGTTCGAGCTCGGTGCCTTTGATGCTGGAACCGCTCTCTTCGATCTTGTAACGCAGCAAGCCTTGGAAACCGATGACGTTCGTCACGATCAAGTTGCCGTGGAAATCCTCGGGGAAGTGCTTGCTGGTGAGGTACTCCATACCGCCGCAGGGGCGGGTGCGCTGCTGGTAGACCTGCGGAGGCCGGCCGTGCTTGGCCGGGTAATCGAGGTGCCCGGAAAAGAGCGGGCCGTGGTACGGGTTGGAACCCGTGCCGTCGACGACGATGTCCCGGCCCCATTTGTCGAACACGTGCCCGTGCGGGTTGGCGAAGCCGAAGCTGACGTAGACGCTCGCCTTCTGCGTCTTCGGGTCGTATCGGAACACGGCGCCGTTGGCGACGCGTTCGGGCGGGCCGTAGGGCGTCTCGAATTGGCTGTGGTGGAAGGTGCCTTCTTGGAAGTAGATCGACCCGCCCGGATCGGTGGCGAAACTGTTGGACGTGTGGTGCGTGTCGGCGGAATCGAGGCCGTGGAGCACGCACTCGCGGACATCCGCCTTGCCGTCGTTGTCGGTGTCTTTGAGGAACACCAGATCCGGGGCTTGGGCCACGAAGACGCAGCCGTTGTAGAACTCGAAGCCGGTCGGGTTGTGGAGGTTATCGGCGAAGACGGTCATCTTGTCGGCCACGCCATCGGCGTCGGTATCCTCGAAAATCAGGAGTTTGTCGTTCTGCGGCTCCTTCGGCTTGACGTGCGGGTAGGTCGGCCAGACGGCGACCCAAAGCCGGCCCTTGGTGTCCCAGGCCATTTGCACCGGGTTTGCCAACTCGGGCCATTTCTTCTCATCGGCAAACAACGTGACCTTCAGATTCTTGCCGACGGTCATCTTGTCGATGGCGTCCCTGCCGCCGAGGAACTTGTGTTTGCCGCCCTCGAGCGGGCCGGGCTTGTTCGTGACCACCGGGATAAAATCGGGCGTGTTCTTATCGTTCACGGTGAAGTCTTTGCCCTGCGCCGCGGCGTTCACCTTGGCGTCGCGGTTGGCGGTCATCGCATCGAGTACTTCCAGCTCGCGCTGGGCCACGATGCGGTTCGTCTGCCCGCCGACGAATTTGAGGTCGGCCCGCCCGCCGTAGACGGAGTAGCCGTCGGTGGCGCGGTAGCGGAGGAACCAAGTCGCGTTGCGATCCACCGCCGCGAGCCGGGTCGCTTCGAACTTCTTCGCATCCGGGGTGAATTCGCTGGCGAAAAGTGACTTGGCCATACCGGGGGCGAGTGCCTTGTAGCCGTCGCCCGTCAGGTGGATGCCGTTGATGGTGAGCGGTTTGTTGGCGTTGGCGTAGGCGGCTTCACTCGGTTTGAACAGGTCGACGACTTGGACTTTGTTCGCCGCGCCGACCGCTTTGATCGCGGCGACATACAGCTTCAACCGCGCGTTGATGTCTTCGCCGCTCGGCAGGTTCGGCGACTGGTGATCTTCGAACGCGATCGGCGTGAAGAGCACGACCGTGGCCGCGGTGGAGCCGTTGTATTTCTGCTCGCCGATGTGCTTGACGACGGCGTCGAGTTCCTTCTGGAACGCTTCCACGCCGTCGGCCCCGGCGAACGATTCGTTGTACCCGAAGAAGGCGAAGACTTTGTCGGCTTTCACGCGGCGGAGCCATTCGTCGTTGCCGCCGAACGCGGCCGAGCGCATCCGCTTGTTCGGGTTCGGGGCGCCGGTGAACCCGCCGACTTCGTCGCCGGAGAAGCCCATGTGCCGGATGGCGAGATCGGAGGTGGGGAAGCGGCTCTGGATGTGGGCGTCGAGCCAAGCGTCGTGTTGCATCCGGTCGGCGAGGGTGTTGCCGATGACGGCGATGGTATCCCCCTTGGCGAATTCCAGCACCGGCGTCGAATCGGCGGCGGACGCCGTTCCGCAGACGAGCAGCAGCAGGGCGAAGGTCGATTTCAAGTTCATGGGAGAGGCCCGAAGGGAGGGAGGGCGGGGTCGAGGGCGAGTATACGCGATTCGGCGCCGCGGGGGAAACTTCCGCGGGAGTCGGGTGTGGCAACTATTGCCGGTGTTCCAACTCGCGAGCCGGACGCAGAAGCCCGACGAGCCGGACGCGTGATCACGCGTCCGGCTCGTATCGGAATACGAGTCGCCACAAGGTCGAATCTTTCACCCCGCGGCCACTTCCACCCCTATCGGTTCGTCGTCCTCGAACGCCCCTTCGTCGCTCGTGATGTTCACGATGCCGTTGGCGGTGATGGCCAGCGTGTGTTCGACGTGGACGCTCGACAAGCCGTCGCGGGTCACGACCGTCCAATGGTCACGCATCGTCACGACTTCGGCCGTGCCCATGTTCACCATCGGTTCGATGGCGAGCACCAAGCCCGGCTCCAGGCGGAAGTCGTGCTTGCGGGTGTCGCGGGAGACGTAGTTCGGCACCTGCGGGTTTTCGTGCATCACCCGGCCGATGCCGTGGCCGACGTAGTTGGTCACCACGCTGAACCCGGATTGCTCGGCGTGCTTCTGCATCCGGCTGGCGACTTCGCTCCACCACTTCCGCCGGGGGATCTCGTCGATCGCCATCTGCAAGACTTCCGTGCCGACCTTCAGCAGCCGCAACCGTTCCGGCTTCACGACGCCGATGGGGAGCGTGACGGCGCGATCCGCGCACCAGCCGTTTAACCGGCAGGCCGTGTCGATCTTCAGCAGGTCGCCGTCCTTCAAGATGCGTTCGCCGGGGATGCCGTGGACGACCTGCTCGTTGATGCTCATGCAGGTGACGGTCGGGAACGGCACTTTGCCGGGGTACCCCTTGAAGAGCGGCACCGCTTGGTGCTTCATGAAGAAGGCTTCGACCTCGCGGTCGATGTCGATGGTTTTGACGCCGGGCTTGGCCATGTCCCGGCAGATCTTGTGAGCCCGCGCGACGAGCTTGCCCGCTTCCCGCATCAGGGTCAATTCGCGGGCCGACTTCAGCTCGGCCGGTTTGTTGTTGTGCCGTTGAAACATGGTGTCCGTGGGGTTCGGGATCGTGCGCTACGAGATGGAATCCCGGTTCGGGAGTCGCCGGACGATGTTCGCGTAGATCGTCTCGACGGGGTCGGTCGCGGAAATTTCTTCGAGCAACCCGGCCCGCCGGTAATGCTCGATCAGCGACTCCGTGTTGGCGTGGAACTCCGCCAGCCGGGTTCGCACGGTCGCTTCGGAATCGTCGGTGCGCACCGCGAGCGGCGCCGCGCAGCGGTCGCACGTGTCCGGGATCCGAGTCGGTTGAAAGGCCAGATTGTAGCAAGCGGCGCACGCGGCATTCGCGCAAACCCGACGGCCGCCGATGCGCCGGACGACTTCGTCGTCGGACACCGTGAAGTCGATCACCGCGTCGAGCTTCAAAAACTGCTGCGAGAGCAGCGCGTCGAACGCGATCGCCTGGGAGTAAGTGCGGGGGTAGCCGTCCAAGACGAACTTCTCGGGGCGGCGGGCGCGGAACAGCTCGGTCACCATATCGTTGACCATCGGGTCGGGGACGAGCCGGCCGGCGGCGATCAGCGGCTCCGCGGCGCCCCCGACCTCGGTGCCTTGGCGGATGGCTTCGCGGAGGATATCGCCGGTGCCGATGTAGAGCAGACCGAGGCGTTCGCACAGTCGCCTGGCTTGCGTCCCTTTGCCCGACCCCGGCGCACCGATCAGAACCAGACGCATGGACGATTCCCACTACAGTAGCGTCGAGAGCCTGCTCGCAATTCCTTCACACCGCTGCTATTGCACATTGAAACTTGGTGCCCGCCGAAGGGCGTGGCGAATAGTCTGAAAAAGCAATCAATGACTAGTTTCAACGTCGCAACTACCACAGCTTGGGCACTTGGATGAAAGGTCATGGCCTCGCGGATACCAAGTTCTTCTACATTTTTTGCATCTATTTTCTGGGCGTACAGTAGGACCCGCAGACTTGCGGACAGATGTAGATATGTTGTAAGGTATTTTTGGTGGTTTAACAATTAAATCAACAGTACCCATTTCATACGAAGTGCCGCAGTGATAACAAGCTTTTTCTGATGATTCCCGTTTGCACCGGCAACAACGAAACCACCCAGTACTCTCCATGATGTGCCCTCACTTCATTGCGCCCCGTACGCATAGCCACGAAGATAGTTGAGAACATCGCACTTGTTTGCCTCTGTGCCGGATTCCTTGGACCGATCCAGCACGAATGCGCACGCTGCACGCACAAGCACTTCGTTCAATCCTCTACCCATATCTTCCCGAGACAACACGTTTGGTGCCGCCCCGCCCGCATTAATGTGATGGATGAGCGCAATAGCGTGCGTCTTCATATCATCCCACTGCTCTTTTGACCAAGCGTCACAGAGCAGATTCCAAGTTGCCCCGGCCTCCATTACTTTCTCCGCTACGTAGAAAATTTGGCCGACGTCGATCTTGGGCGATGTCGGCCAATTCGATTCTTTTCAAGACTTAGTTCAATCACTCGTCGGTGAGGCTCGGGTAGTTCCGCATGACCAAGTGGCTGTTGATTTTCTGTACGAGGTCGAGCGCGACGCTGACGACGATGAGCAAGCCGGTGCCGCCGAAGAAGGCCGCGACCGTGGGGTGGATCTCCATTTCCGAACCGATGATGGTCGGGATGATCGCGATGATGGCGAGGAACGCCGCCCCGACGTAGGTGATCCGCATCAGCACGCGCTCGAGGTAATCGGCGGTGCTCTTCCCGGGCCGGTAGCCGGGGATGAAGCTGCCGTAGTCTTTGAGGTTGTCCGACACTTCCTTCGGGTTGAACGTGATCGCCACCCAGAAGTAGCAGAAGACGTAGATGAGCACGATGTAGAGGACGTTGTAAATCCAGCCGGAGTTGCGCTGGAAGATGTTCCCCCAATCGACGGCCCACTGCACTTCCCACTGGTTCGAGATCATGTTGAAGACGAACCCGGGGATGATGAGCAGGGTGCTCGCGAAGATCACGGGCATGACCCCGGCCGCGTTGAGTTTCATCGGCAGGAAGTTGCGCGAGCCGCCGTAGGTCCGGCGACCGCGGATGTGCTTCGCCGACTGCGTCGGGATGCGGCGCTGGGCCTTGGTGATGGCGATGACGCCGACCACGACCGCGAGGAACAGGAACCCGAGCACGAGGATCTTTTCGAGGCTGATGTCGCCCGATTCGCTGCCGAGGGTGAAGAGGCTCGGCTTGAGGTCGGTGGTGCCCGGCGTGAAGATCATGATGCCGATGGCTTCGGGGATGCGGGCGATGATCCCGGCCATGATGATGAGCGAGATGCCGTTGCCGATGCCGTACTCGTCGATCTGCTCGCCGAGCCACATCAGGAAGAGCGTACCCGCGGTCATGATGATGACCGCGCCGGCGCCGAAGTAGAAGGCGGTGGCGGAGTCGTCCATCACGCCGCGGATGGCGGAGCCGAATCCGCCGCCGTCGCCGCCGGGGCGCAGCAGGGTCTGGACGAACATTGTCGCTTGGATCACGCAGATCGGCACCGTGAGGTACCGGGTGTATTCGTTGATTTTCTTCCGCCCGGATTCGCCCTCCTTGCGGAGGCGCTCCAAGGAAGGCAGCACGCCGGAGGAAAGCAACTGCATGATGATCGACGCGGAGATATACGGCATGATGCCGAGCGCGAAGATGCACGATTGGCTGAGGTTACCGCCCGAGAAGAGCGAGACGAAGCCGAGGACTTTGCCGAGGGTGCCGCCGCCGGAGTTGGCCATCTTCTCGGCGAGGAGGGCTTGGTCGATCATCGGGAGCGGCACGTAGTAGCCGATCCGGTACGCGGCCAAGAACAGCAGCGTGATGAAGATCTTGCGGCGCAGTTCGGGGATCTTGAAGATCGTGACTAGTTGCGAGAACATCGGCACCCCGGATGGAATTAAAGATTGCCGATTGCCGATTGACGATTGAAATATGCCAATCGACAATCGGCAATCTCGAATCGTCAATCGAAAATCAGGTGCCTTCCGGCCACTTCTTCTTGGCGCGGTTGCCTTGGCCCATCTTATTGCGAACCGGCTTCTTCGGCGGCGGGATCACTTCGCAAGTGCCGCCCTTGGCTTCGATCTTCTCGCGGGCCGACTTCGTGAAGTGGTGGGCCTTCACGGTGAGCGACTTGGTGACATCGCCTTCGCCGAGGACGCGGAGGCCGTCGAAGGTGCCGACGACGAGGCGCTTGGCTTTCAGCGAGTCCATGTCGATCGCTTCGCCCGGCTCGAACTGTTCGTCGAGATCGCGGACGTTGACGATGGCCCAGTCCTTCGCGAAGGTCGCGTTGGAGAAGCCGCGCTTCGGGATGCGGCGGTGGAGCATCGTCTGACCGCCGACGAAGAGCGGGTTCGGCTTGGCCGAGCCGGCGCTGGCGAACTGGCCCTTGTGCCCGCGGCTCCCCGTTTTGCCGTGCCCGGAGCCGACGCCCCGGCCGACGCGCTTCTTGAGCTTGCGCTTGTGGAGGCCATCCGAGAGTGTCGTCAGATCCATTAGAGTTGCACTCCCCGGAGGTTGGCAACCATCTCGCGCGTGCGGAGTTGCTTGAGTCCGTTGATGGTGGCTTTCACGAGGTTGATCG
>JANOSQ010000887.1:0-2269 GCA_031415915.1 Fimbriiglobus sp.
ACGATCGTGGGCAGCGCGACGTCGGGAAGCGATCCGCCGCCGACGCAAGTGGCGTCCTCCCTGACTTCTACCAACCGTATTCCCGGTGTCGCTTTCAACCGCTCCGCGAACGATTCCGTGCGCTCCCGCAACTTCGCCAGCGGCATCGTGAGCATGGCGAGTGTCGGCACCACCTCCCGAACCGTGTCCGAGTTACGGTGCAATCGCAGGGTCGCCTCCAGCGCGGCGAGCGTCATTTTGTCGCAGCGGAACGCCCGCATCATCGGATCTCGTTCGATGCGGGCGATCAACCGTGCCTTCCCCGCGATGATGCCCGCTTGCGGGCCGCCGAGGAGTTTGTCCCCGCTGAACAACACGAGATCGGCCCCGGCCGCGATCCCCTGCGAAACCAGCGGTTCGCCGGGCAAACCCTCCGCCGCGAGGTCGAGCGCCGCCCCGCTGCCGACATCGTCAAGTACGGGGATGCCGTGCTTCTGCCCGAGTTCCGCCAGCGCATCGATGCCGGCCGATTCGGTGAAACCGCGGATGCGGAAATTGCTCGTGTGGACGCGCATCAGCAGTCCGGTGTTCGGTCCGATGGCTTTCTCGTAGTCGCCGATGCGCGTGATGTTGGTGGTGCCGACTTCGCGGAGGATCGCCCCGCTCGCGGCCATGATCTCCGGGATGCGGAAGCTGCCGCCGATTTCGATGAGTTGTCCACGCGAAACGATCACTTCCTTCCCGGCTGCCAGTGCCCGCAGGACGATCACCGTCGCCGCGGCGCAGTTGTTCACGACCGTCGCGGCCTCGGCGCCGGTGATCGCTTTCACCCCATCGCGGATCGGATCTTGCCGGCTGGAGCGCTTCCCCGAACCGAGGTCGAGTTCGAGATTGAGGTAGCCCCGCGCCGCTTCATACGCGGCATGCGCCGCAACCTCCGCCATCGGCGAACGGCCGAGGTTCGTGTGCAACACGATCCCGGTGGCGTTGATGACGGTGCGGAGCATTGGCGATTCGGAGTCAAGCAATCTTCGGACGACCGCGGACCCGATCGCGTCGAGGTCGACGGCACCTTCGCCCGCTTTCAGGCTTTCCCGGACACGATCCAATTCCACGCGGACCGCTGCGGTGATCGCTTCGGAAGAATGCACTCCGCGCAGCGCGACAAGGGCCGTGTGTTCGAGCACGCGGCCGACGGCGGGGAGTTGGCGGAAGTCTTTCATCACGTCCTCGTCAGCGGGACGAACCGGCGCAGGAATGCCACCGAAGCTTTCACGTCGCCGAGGCGGTCGTCGCCGGCGGTTCGTTCGATGCACAGAAATCCGCGATACTCCACAGATTCCAGCGTAGCGACGACGCTGAGCCAATCGAGGTCGCCGGCGCCGACGGGCACTTCCACCGGCCCGGCGCTGGCGCTCGTGCGCTGACCGTCTCGGGCGTGGACGTGTTTGATGGAATCGGAAAGCCCCGACAAACTCGCCAGCGGATCGAAGCCGTTCATGAGGTAGTTCGCGGGGTCGAAGTTGGCGCCGAGCGTGCCACTACGGAAGGTGGCGAGGTACTCCTTGAACGTTGTGCCCGAGTCGAGCCCTCCGTCGAGGCCGAGCCACGTCCCCATGCGATCGCCGCGGTGGCCCAGTTCCGTCAATGTTTCGCGGAGGGTCGCGCTCTTCGGCGGCGGGCCGCTGAAGAAGAGGTGGGGCTTCGGGGCGTCGTCGGTTTCTTCCGCCGGGGCGACTTCCACGGGGATCTTCGGCATCGGCAGGATCAACTTCTTCGCACCGAGATCGTAGGCGAGTTGCATCGCCTTCGTGACGTGATCGAGCCGCTGTTCTTGGAACTCGAACGAATCCAAACCCTTCCGCAGCGGGCAGTGCAGCGCCGTGAGTTCCAGATTGAGCGAGCGCAGTTGCGTGCGGAAGTCGCGCCGCGCGGTGTCCCCCAAGTTTTCCGGGGCGAGCAACCCGACGGCGTCGAGTTGGACACCCTGCACGCTCATCTTGGCGGCTTCGAGCAGCGCCGACCGCAACGGCAACCCGAGCGATTCGAGTACGAGGCCGAGTTTGAGGTGGAGATCGTTCATGGGGTTGTTCTATGCGGGGTTGCGAAAGCCCGAAGTTCGGATTTGCTCAAAGTCGGCTCGTCAGAGCCGGACGCGTCAGCGACGTGGGGTTCTATTCGACCCCGACAAATTTGTCCGACGGCGGAACGCGAACGTCGGGGTCGCGTCCGGCTCTGACGATCCGAGCGTGTTGCAGGATTTTACGAGCCGCCAATGTTAGCTGCGTTT
>JANOSQ010000888.1:0-10492 GCA_031415915.1 Fimbriiglobus sp.
CGGAGAGGACGGACTGGGAGCAAAGCCACCTGCGAGACTCGAACTCGCGACCTACGCTTTACGAAAGCGTCGCTCTACCAACTGAGCTAAGGCGGCAATCTACCTTAAAAATACCGGGCGGGGCCGGTTTAGCAAGGTCACTTCACCCCGGCCGCGGCGGCAAGCTTCTCTTGTTTATCGTGGGCCCGCATAGGGATCACCAAGTGGTCCAAACCGCCGCCCAAGATCTCCGCGAGCTTGAACACCGATAGTCCGATGCGGTGATCCGTGATGCGGCCGTCCGGGAAATTGTATGTCCGGATGCGCTCGCTGCGGTCGCCGCCGCCGATGAGCGTCCGTCGCATGTCGGCGCGTTCTTTGTGCAACTTCGCCTGCTGCGCTTCGTACACCCGGCTTCGCAGCACCCGCATCGCCTGATCCTTGTTCTTGTGCTGGCTGCGGCCGTCTTGGCACTTCACTTCGAGCTCGTCGGCGGTGCCGCGCTTGTACCAAATCCGCACGGCCGATTCGGTCTTGTTGACGTGCTGGCCACCGGCGCCCCCGGCCCGCATCGTTTCGATTTCCAAATCTTCGGGGTCGATCTCCACTTGGGCCTGCTCGGGCTCGGGCATCACGCCGACGGTCGCCATCGACGTTTGAATCCGTCCCTGCGTTTCGGTTTTGGGGACGCGTTGAACCCGGTGCCCGCCGCTCTCGAAGCGGAGGTGGCTGAACGCCCCGTCCCCCTTCAAGCTGAAGACCATTTCCTTGAAGCCCCCCGCGGTGCCGGGGCTGTGCCCGATCTCTTCGATGCTCCACCCTTTCGCCCGGGCGTAGCGGGTGTACATTTCGTAGAGGTCGCCGGCGAATAGGGCCGCTTCGTCGCCGCCGGTGCCCGCTCGGATTTCGAGGATCAAACTATCGAACTCTTCTTCCGGATCGGTCAGCAGTTGATCTTCGATCTTCTCTTTCAACGCGGCGAGTTGCGGGCGGAGTTCGACCAACTCGGCTTCCGCCATCTCGCGCATGTCGGCGTCGGCCAGTAACGCCTCCGATTCGCGAATGGCCAACTCCAGCCGTTGGAACTCCAAGTAGGGCAGAACCACCTTGGAAAGCGAGCCGTGCTCCTTGTTGACGGCGCTGCTCTTCGCCGGGTTCCCGGCAATGGCAGGGTCGGCCTGCAAACCTTCCAGTTCGCGGTACCTCGCTAGCTTCTGTTCGAGGATCGGCCACATGAGTCACCGGGGGCATCAATACAAAAACCCGCAGACGGACTCGCCTGCGGGCTTCGGGGTTCGGCGAATGCGCTACTTGGCCGCTGCCGCGGCTTCGGCGGCTTCGACTTCGGAATCCATCGGCTTGGCGACCTTCGTGTAGGCCGAGTCCGACTTCTTGTATTTCTTCTGGAACTTCTCGACGCGGCCGGTGGTGTCGAGGAACTTCATTTTGCCGGTGAAGAACGGGTGGCTGGCGCTCGAGATTTCGAGCTTGTACAGCGGGTACTCGTTGCCGTCGCTCCATTTCACGGTCTCGTCGCACTCGGCGCAGGATCGCGTCAGGATCGAGACGTTCGCGGCGACGTCCAAGAAGACGACGGGCCGGTAAGTCGGGTGGATATTCTTCTTCATGGCTCAACTCTGGCGCAATGGGAAACGATCATTCTAGCTCCGCGCCGGGCACCGGCAAGCGGTTCCGTTCGATTCCGATCAGCGAAAGCCCGAAGCCGGGTTCGAGGTCGGCCGCGAGATCCGAACCGAGCCTTCGCATGAATTCGTCCAGCGGGGAAGGGGGGGCGTTCATCAGGTGGGCCAACAACTCGGTGCGGACTTCGCCGGCGCCGGAACCGGCGAGCAGAAGGAGCCGACCGCCGGGTCGCAGTCGACCGTGGACAATCGGGAAGGTGGTTCGCGTCAACCCGAGGAACGGGCCGCTGCCGCGCAATTGTTCGACGCCGCCATCGGGGTGAATCGCGAGGGGCGGATGCAACCCGGCGAAGCGGCCGCCCCAAGTCGAATCGGCGGCATCGAAGCGGAGCGTCCCGGCGGCGATCATGGAGTGGTCACCCGGCGGATTCGCCAAGAAGTACTCGTTCAATTCGCCGAGTTCACCGGTCCGGTTTCGGCGAAGTAGTTCCAGCCCGCACTGCGCGGCCAAGGTCGCCGCGACCGGATTCAGCCCGGAGACTTCGGCGATCCGAATCCGCAGATCCGAGTGTTCCCCGGAGCGCACGGCGAGCAGAGTGCAGCCCGCCGAAGCCGAGCGATGCTCGAAGGTGGCCAGGTTCCAGCCTGGGTTCGGCGAGGCGATGTCGAGTCGATGGAGTTCCGCCAAGCGCCGGGCCAGGGCGAGTTCTTCCTCGCGCCTGAGATGCTGGCGGCTGGCGACGGTGGGCATTTTCGCGGCTCCGGATCGGATCGCCGGTTATAAAGAGAAGCACCCCGCGTGGGAATGGCACTTCGCCGGCCCGTCCTTGTCTATCGCGAGAACCACGCCGTGCCGATCCAAGTAGAATTGAAGCGGATCATCATCAATCAGATCGACGATGATCAGGTCATCGTGCTGAACGAGATCGGCGGGGATCGCAGCCTGCCGATCGTGATCGGGTTGTTCGAAGCGACGAGCATCGACCGGCGCGTGAAGGGGATCGCCACGCCCCGGCCGCTGACGTACGACTTGATCGTGAGCGCGATTGAAATGCTCGGCGGGGAAATCCGGGACATCACTATCAGCGAGTTGAAAAACCACACGTACTACGCCAAGCTCCGGATCGAGCAGGAAGGCGAGATGATGGAAATCGATTGCCGGCCGAGCGACGCGGTGGCCATTTCGGTGACCGCGCGCGTGCCCATTTTCGTCGGCGATAGCGTCTTTGGGGAAGACTGAACTTCACTTGCTGAGCTTGGCCGCGAGTTGATCCGCCGCCGAGGCGGACTCCGATTTCAGCGTCTCCGACTTCGCCGTGTCGGCCATGCGCCGGAGCGCCACCAGCGATTTGGTGCCGCCGATTTCCACGAGCACGTCCATCGCGCTCAACGCGGTCGCTTCGTTCGCGGACGAGAGCAATTCGAGAATCGGCTCCTCCGCCGCGCGGCCGTACGCCACCGAGACGCGCTGGGCTTCGATGCGGTGTTCGCGCGATTGCAACAGCTTGGCGACGGCGGCGACGATCTCCGCTTCGGCGAATTGGTTCGCGGACTTCAACGCCGACTGGCAAGCCCCGGAGTCGGTGCCGGCGAGCGCGGCCAGCACCCATTGCCGGGCGTCGGCGGCGGACCATTCCCGGAGCGCCTCGAGCGCGGCCCCGCGGACTGCGGCCGATGCGTGCTTCAACAACTTTTGCAGTTCCGCGACCGTGGCTTGTTTATCGTCCGCGCCGCTCGCGGCGGCCGCTCGGGCGGTGCCGATCTCGCGCAGGGCGATTTGCAGCCGCTCGGGTTGCTCGGCCACCGACCGGAGTTTGTCGGCGGTCTCGGTGGCACTCGTCGCAACGGGGCCGGATGCGGGTTTGCTCTCGACGTAAGACCGCGCGGCCGCACCGGTGCTGAACAGGGCGAGAGCCACGGCGCCGCTCGCCGCGAAGCGGAGGGGGCGGTGGCCGTTCTCGCCCGACTTCTGGAACAAGCGAACGATGTTGAAGGGCGGCAACAAGCTGAGCACCCCCTTCAGCACGCTCTCGTCTTGGCTGATGAGGTACGCGCGCCACAGCACGCCGAACGTGAGCATGGCCCCGCCGACGATGGCCACGAACGGCAAGCATTCTGGGTTGTAGAAGAGTCCCCCGAGCCAAAGCGACAGTGCGGCCAACGTGCCGAAGGCCCACGCCCCGATGATGATCCGCCGGTCGATCGCTTGCTCGGGCGGCGGATTCATCCGCATCGAGATCGCCGCCGTCAATTCGGCCGTCATATCGACCGAAAAGAGGCCCGTCGGGTTCATCATCACCATGCCGCGGGTATCGGAGTTGGCCGCCCGGCGCGTGTGAATCGGCAGTCGGACGGTGTGGGGCGGGGGCGTCTCGGCATCGCTCGGGCGCAGAAAGCCCGAATCGCTGACGCTGTTGCGATCTTGGATGGGCACTTCGGGCAAATCGAACGTCGAATCTTCCGGCGCGTTCGCGCGGCGGAGTTCCACGGCCACGGCGGTGGCTGCGGAAACTTCGACGGAGGCGAACTGCGGGACGCGAATGGTGCCCGGGTAAGGAGTGTTCGTGTCGGCCATCACCGTCAGAGGGATCTCCGACGGATCGACCATCGATTTCGGATCTTCCTCCGAGGCCGACTCGGGCCGCGGAATAGTCAACGGCCGCAAACACTTGGGGCAAAGGGTCCGTTGGCCGGCGCGCTCGACGGGGGCCAAGAGTCGTTGATCGCAAGACGGGCAAGGATACGGGAACATCGAGCGGCCTCGGGGTGCGTCGCATGGGCGATGCCGAACCGTAGGCCGCAATTGGGTCACTTGCAAACGGAGCGGGAAGTTTCGTGTTGGGGAGTTCCCGGATTCACGTCGGCGAGGAAACGTGAACTTCACTCGCTCTTGACCGCCGTCGGGGTCAACCCACCCGGCACATCGCGGAAGCCGAGCTTGCTGTGGTCGATCTTGCCGGTGAGTTCGTCGTAGACGTGCTTCACGTTGTCGGCGTTCTCCTTGGCCGCCTTGCCGGTCCATTCCTTGTACCAGTTCATCTCCAACCCGGCGGTGATGTCTTCGAGCTTCTTCTTGTCATCGATCCCTTTCTGAACTTCCTTGCGCATGTCGGCGAAGTAGCGTCGTTGGAGTCCGAGCAGTTCCTTGGTGGCCACTTTGCCATGACCGGGGCAAACCATCTTCACGTCGAGCTTCTCGGCTTTTTCCATGACCTTGATCCACGACGACGAGTTGGAGTGCCCCATGAAATTGAACGAGCCGTTCACGCAGGCGTCGCCGGTGCAGAGGATCTTGTGCTTGGGCAGGTAAGCCATGGCGTCGCCGGGCGTGTGGGCGTGCCCGAGGAATAGGAATTCGATGCGCTGCGTGCCGTCGTCGAGGACGTGGGTTTCGTCGAAGGCTTCGTCCACCAGTTTCAGTTCGTTCTCCTTGATGTCTTTCCGGCCGTCCTTCTTGGCTTGCTCTTTCTTCCATTCGTCCGGGCCGTTGAGCTTGAGCAAACGGGCGCAGTTCGTCGAGCCGATCACCTTGGCCCCGGCCTTGGCCCACACCGTATTGCCCCAAGCGTGGTCGCCGTGATGGTGGGTATCGAAGACGTACTTCACGGGCAGTTTGGTCGTCTTCTTGATCGCGGCGAGCACGTCCTCGGCCTCCTTCGGGAAGTTCGCGTCGATGACGACGACATACTCCTTGAAGACGACCCAGATGTTGTTGCTGCCCCCGAACGGCACGGTCTTATCGGTGGCGCTGATCGACGAATACCGGAAGAAGACGCCGGGGGCGATCTCCTTGACATCGTCGAATTTCATGATGGGGAGTTCGACCTTCTCCAGTTCTTTCTCCTTCGGTTTGTCTTCGGCGACGACGACGGCGAACACGACAGCGGCCATGGCGATGGAGCAGCAGAGAATGCGTTTCAGCATAAGAGGGTACCGGAAAGAGTTTGAGTTAGTCGGATGCCAGATTACGTTGCCGCATCGTAGCCGGCTCGGGCGTGCCCGGCTAACGAAATGCGAAAAGAAACCGGCCCGGGGATCGCACCGCCATCACTTTCCACGATGTTGCCGGCCGATACTCCACGCGCGGATTGGTGCCCCGTCAGTCGGCACCGTCACTTCTTCGTCGGCTCCGTGAATCGCTCGATGATTTTTTGCGTTTTGATCTGATCCCCGATCACGGTGAGCAGGTCGGGCAGACTCTTCGTGGTGACCTCGAAGATGCAGAGCGACATTTCGTTCTCAGTGCGCTCGCCGTAAACGACGCGCCCCTTGTTGCCGGAGTTGTCGAACCGCGATTCCATCTTCAATTTCGTGCCCTTAGGGAGCGTGAACGGCTCGCGGTAGAAATAGTTCTGCTGCTGGTTGAAGTCCCATTTCCGGACGTGGATCATCGGTTTGATCTCGCCGTTGGGCAGCTCGGCCCAGCATTTCATTTCGGTTCCCAAGCGGTGCATGTGCGGCGCCGCCAAGACGAAGATCACATCGACGGGTAGGGTGTACTCGGCTTTGCTGCGGTAGTTCTTTTCGCCGGGGGCGATGTCGATCTCCCAATTCTCGACGGTCAGCCCGAAGAGCGTCTGGGCCACCGGCTTCTTGGCGAAGTACACGCCGACCTCCGTCTGGTCGGCCTCTTCCTTCCCGCTGGGGTGGTAATGGAGTTGCAGTACGACGTCCGAACCCTTCGCGAAATAGCGGCCCATGCCCTCGGGGACGTGGCGGGGGGTGGCGCCGGGGGCGAAGCCGCCGAGGGCGCCGGTCGGGAGAAAGCCGACGCCGCCCTTGTAAGACTCGTAGCCGGGGACGCCGTGCTGGCCGTCCAACTTTTTCGCGGTGCCGCTCGAATCGAGGTAACAGATCGCGTGGTGGACGACCTTGCGGTTACCGGGGCGGACTTCGATGGCCGTGACCATGCGATCTTCTTTGCTCTCCGGTAGCGGAATCCAGAAGTTGCGGATGATGTCCGCGCCGCCCGAGGGCACGGTGAACGGCTTCGGCATCTTGATGACGAGGTCGGGTTTGCCGAGATGCCAGCCGGCTTCGTACTGGACGGGCGGTAGCAAATCCGCGGCGTCGCCTTCGGGGGCACCCTGTTTCACCCACGCGGCGAGGGTCGCCCGTTCGGTTTTGGTCAAGCGGCGTTCGCTTAGGAAATGGCCGTAATTCGGGATCGCTTTCCAGGGCGGCATCGCGCCGTCTTCGACGACTTCAAGCAATTGCCGGGCGCGTTTGCTCGCATCTTTGAAACTCAGCAAAGGGAAGGGGGCCACTTCACCGGGGCGGTGGCATTCGGCGCACTGGGAGCGCAGGATCGCGGCGATGTGCCGGTTGAACGTGACTTTGCTTGGGGCGGTGCCGAGTTTCGGCAACTCGTCTTCGAACAAGCAGCCGATAGCTTTCGTTTCGGCGATCGGCACCGGCTTCCCGGCGACCGCGGCTGCAATGGCGTTCCGGAGATCCTGGGATTGCACGGTCGCTTTGGGTTTGCCGGGAGCTTCGTACCAGTCGTCGATCCGGCCGCGGTAGAGCAGCTCGCCCGTCGGTTTCAACGCGAAGGCCTCGGGGACGTGGGTCGGTTTGAATCGGGCCGCGAGTTCGGCGGCCCCGTCGAAGAGCACGGGGAAATTCAGCTTGTACTCGGTGGCGAACTTGGCCGCTTCGGCCCGAGTCGCGGAGGCGGCGGAGATCACACCGTAGAACTCGACCGACTTCGGGGAGCCTTCGACAAGCTTGTTCAGCGTCGGCGCGTAGCGCTGGCAGAGGGGGCACTCCGGCCCCAAGAAGACAAACACGACCGCCTTGTTCCCTGGCGATTCTCCAATGGAGTGGGGCTTGCCAGCGGTGTCGAGCAAGCGGGGGAAATGAACCGGCTCGGCCCCGAACGCGGCGGATACCAGCGTCGAAAACAGGGCGATGGCGATGATTCGCTTCAAGGAAAGCCTTTCGGTGTTCAATGGCTCGGTCGGATCAAGCCATCGGTCGGGCTGCTGGCGTTCGCATAGAGTTTCTTAGGTATCCGCCCCGCGAGGTAGGCCAAGCGGCCGGCTTCGGTGGCGTAGCGCATCGCCCAAGCCATGCGGAGCGGGTCGTCCGCAGCGGCGATCGCCGTGTTCAGCAGAACTCCGTCGCAGCCGAGTTCCATGGCGGCGCTCACATCGCTGGCGGTGCCGACGCCCGCGTCCACGATCACGGGGTAATCCGGGTCGTTCTCTTTCAAATACTCCAAGCAGATGCGGATGTTGTTCGGGTTGAGAATTCCCTGGCCACTGCCGATGGGGCTGCCCGCCGGCATGACGCTCGCGGCCCCGGCTTCTTTGAGTCGCTTCGCCAGCACGGGGTCGTCCGACGTGTAGACGAGCACGGTGAAGCCTTCCTTCACCAAGATTTCGGTGGCCTTCAGTGTGTCGATCGGATCGGGGAGCAGGGTGCGCTTGTCGGCGAGGCACTCGAGCTTCACCCAATCGGCGCCGGGGTTCTCGAGGTTGGTCAGGAGTTCGCGTGCCAAGCGGGCGTGGCGGACCGCGTCTTCGGCGCTGAAGCAACCGGCGGTGTTGGGCAGGATCGTCAACTTGGACAGGTCGAGGGAATCAAGCAGACTGTTGCCGTCTTTGTCGATGAGCCGCTCACGCCGCACGGCCACCGTGGTCACTTCGCAGCCACTGGCATCCATGCACTGGCGCATGCGGTCGTTCGAGGTGTATTTGCCGGTGCCGGTAAACAGCCGCGAGCGGAAGGTGAACTTGCCGATGACGAGCGGCTTATCCGCAGGGGGGGCGGGATCGGGCTGACCACCCCCGACGAGCGTGACGATCTCGACTTCATCGCCGTCGGCGAGCGCGAGCTGCTCTTGGAGCGCGCGGGGCACGACGACCCGGTTCACTTCCACGGCCAGCTTCTTGGAGTCTTTGCCGAGACTGCGCAGCAAGTCGGCAACCCTCAGCGGAGCGGGGAAGGAGCGCGGTTCGGAGTTCAGAGTGATGCGGAGCATGAATCGCTCGATGAAGAGGATTCCGCAATTCTACCAGTTGGGCGTCCTGTTCGGGAAGTGGAGCACCGCATAAATCGAACATCCACGGATCCCACGGTTTTCCAGCGATGCCCCACCGCCCGACCCCCGCCGAATTCGCGGCATTCGCCACGGCCCACACGGTGGTGCCCGTGTACCGGCAGCTCGTGGCCGACACGCTCACCCCCGTCTCGGCGTTCGCCAAAATCCGCGGCGAGGGTTGGGCCTTCCTGTTCGAGAGCGTCGTCGGCGGCGAACGGGTCGGGCGTTACAGTTTCCTCGGGGCCGGACCCTTTCGGACGTTCGAAGCCTACGGCCATCGCGTGCGCGAATCCACGGCGACCGGCGAAGTGCGAGAGTCCGAGCACGCCGATCCGCTGAAGTTGTTGGAAGAACGCATCGCGGCGTACCGCGCGCCGAACATCGCCGGACTCCCGCGATTCTGCGGCGGGGCCGTCGGCTTCGCCGGGTACGACGCGGTGCGCTACGTCGAGAAACTGCCGAACGCTCCGCCGGATGACCGCGGTATCCCCGATCTCTGCTTCGGCTTCTACGACCGCATGGTGATTTTCGACCACATCAACAAGACGGTGAACGTCGTCGCCCACGGCCGGATTGAACCGGGCCTCGATATCGCCGAGGTCTACCGGGGTGCGTGCGCGGCGGTGGATGATTTGGTCGAACAATTGCGGGGGCCGACCCACGATCTCCCGCTGACCGACATCCGCGTGCCGAAGAGCTATTCGTTGCCCGAGCGATTCCGCTCAAACTTCACGCGGGAATCGTGGCACGCGATGATGGGGAAGGGGATCGAGTACATCTTGGCGGGGGACGTCTTCCAATATGTGCCGAGCCAGCGCTTCGAATCGACGACCACGGCCCGGCCGTTCGACATTTACCGGGCGCTGCGGGTGATCAACCCCAGCCCCTTCATGTTTTATGTGAACGCGGGGCCGACCGCGCTCGTCGGCGCTTCCCCCGAGATCCTCTGCCGGGTCGAGAACGGGAAGATGACCGTGCGCCCCTTGGCGGGGACGCGCAAACGCGGCGAGACGCCCGAAGACGACGCGGCCCTCGCGGTCGAATTGCTCGCCGATCCGAAAGAGCGGGCCGAGCACATCATGCTCGTCGATCTCGGCCGCAACGACGTCGGCAAAGTCTGCCGGCTCGGTTCGGTGGAATTGTCGGACTTAATGACCGTGGAGCGCTACAGCCACGTCATGCACATCAGCAGCACCGTGACGGGCGAACTCCTGCCGGGGAAGAGCGCGTTCGACGCGATGCGCTCGGCGCTGCCCGCGGGGACGCTCAGCGGCGCGCCGAAAGTGCGGGCCATGGAGATCATCGACGAGTTGGAGCCGCATCGCCGCGGGCCTTACGGCGGTGCCGTGGGCTACATCGACTTCAGCGGGAACATGGATACCTGCATCGCCCTGCGCACGATGGTGCTCCAAGGCCAGACCGCGTACATCCAAGCGGGTTGCGGGGTCGTTGCCGACAGCAAACCGGACGACGAGTACCAAGAGACGATCAACAAGGCGATGGGCTTGATGCGGGCGCTCGAAGTGGCCGAGACGCAGTTGCGATCCCCGGATTGAGAAGCTGCGTGCAGAGCAATCGGCAGAAAGTTGCCGGCGAATCCAGTTGCGAAATACCGGGTTCCGCGCAAGATCGGTTTGTTGGTGGGTACTTCCTATGTCGAGAGTTCGCAGTCGCGAAACCGGCACCCACCTTTCGGAGTGACACCATGAACATCCCGCGTCTGCTCGTGGGTGGCTTCCTCGCCCTCGGGATCGTCGGCATTTCCGCCGAAGCGGCCCAAGCCCAGTACTACGGTGCGAACAACTACAACAACCGCTTCTCCGGC
>JANOSQ010000889.1:0-4172 GCA_031415915.1 Fimbriiglobus sp.
CGGCGAAAACAACAGCCAGCGCAGCGTAGCCTACGGCGACGGCGTCTACAAATCGACCGACGGCGGCAAGAACTGGCAGAACATGGGCCTGAAGCAGAGCGAGCACATCGCCAAGATCGTCGTACACCCCAAAGATGCGGATACGGTGTTCGTCGCGGCGCAAGGGCCGCTCTGGGGGCCGGGCGGCGACCGCGGCTTGTACAAGACCACCGACGGCGGCAAGTCTTGGAACCGCATCCTCGCCATCGACGAGAACACCGGCGTCACCGACTTCCTCCTCGATCCGCGCAATCCGGACATCATCCTCGCGGCCAGCTACCAGCGCCGCCGGCACGTTTGGACCCTCGTCAACGGCGGGCCCGGTTCCGCGATGCACCGATCGACCGATGGCGGCAAGACGTGGAAGAAGATCACGGCGGGATTGCCCGGCAACGAACTGGGCCGGATTTGCTTGGCCTACGCCCCGAGCGCTCCGGACACGATCTACGCGGAGGTGGAAGCCCAAGAGAAAGCCGGCGGGGTATTCCGCTCCACCGACAACGGCAAGACGTGGGAGAAGCGCAACCCGTTCAGCGCCCAAATGCAATACTTCTGCAAGCTCGTGGTCGATCCGAAGAACAAGGATCGCGTGCTGCTGAATTACGTTTACAACCAAGTCTCCGAGGACGGCGGCAAGACCTTCAAGAACCTCGGCGAAGCCGATAAACACGTCGATAGCCACGATATTTGGATCGACCCGAAGGACACCAAGTACCACCTCTGCGGCTGCGACGGCGGGCTGTACGAAAGCCACGACTCCGGCGCCACTTGGCACTTCAAGGCGAATCTGCCCGTCACGCAGTTCTACGACATCGGCGTCGACCAAAACCTCGCGAGCGGGCCGTTCTACCACGTCTACGGCGGCACCCAAGACAACTACACTCTCGGCGGCCCCGTGCGGACGCGCAGCAACAACGGCATCGTGAACGCCGATTGGTACGTCGTCCTCGGCGGCGACGGCTTCCACTGCAAAGTCGCCCCGGACGATCCCGACACCGTGTACGCCGAGTACCAATACGGCGGTCTCGTGCGCTTCAACCGCAAGAGCGGCAACCGCGTCGACATCCGCCCCGTCGCGGCCAAGGGCGAACCGGCGCTGCGCTGGAACTGGGACAGCGCCCTGATGATCTCCCCGCACAACCCGAAGCGGATCTACTTCGCCGCAAACAAGCTCTACCGCTCCGACGACCGCGGCGACAACTGGACCGCCGTCTCGGGCGACCTCACGCAGCAGCTCGACCGCGACAAGCTCAAAGTCTTCGGCAAGATCGTCGCCCCCGAAGCCGTGGCCAAGCACCTCAGCACGAGCTTCTACGGCAATATCGTCGCCCTCGCCGAGAGCCTCAAAACCGAGGGGCTGCTCTACGCGGGTACCGACGACGGCTTGATCCAGATCACCGAAGACGGCGGCAAGACGTGGAAGAAGACGAGCGAGTTCACGGGCGTCCCCGCGAGTACGTACGTCGCCAAGTTGGTCGCGGGGCAGCACGACGGCGCCACGCTGTTCGCCGCGTTCGACAACCACAAGAACGCCGACTTCAAACCGTACCTGCTGAAGTCCACGGATGCCGGGAAGACGTGGAAGAGCATCGCCGGCAACCTGCCCGAACGCGGCACCGTCTACTGCATCGCCGAGGACCACGCGAACCCGGATCTGCTCTTCTGCGGCACCGAGTTTGGCCTGTTCGCCACCGTCGACGGCGGCAAGAAATGGCACCGCATGACCAACGGGTTGCCGACGATCCAAGTGAAGGATCTCGTCATCCAGAAGCACAACAACGACCTCGTCGTCGGCACCTTCGGCCGGGGGATCTACGTCCTCGACGATTACTCCCCGCTGCGGGCGCTGACCGCCGCGGCGATGGAGAAGCCGGCGCTGCTCCTCGCACCGGAGAGTGCGCTGTCTTACGTGCAGTCGTCGCAACTCGGCGGCGGCGGCAAGAGCTTCCAAGGCAGTTCGCACTATTTCGCGGACAATCCGCCGCAGGGGGCGACCTTCACCGTGTACTTGAAGGACGGCCACAAGTCGCTGAAGCAGAAACGGCTCGACGCCACCAAGGAAGCGGAGAAAGCCGGCAAGCCGGCGACGTACCCGACGCTCGACGAACTCCGCGCCGAAGCGGAAGAGGAGCCGGTGCTCGTCGATCTGGTGATTCAAGATTTCGACGGCAACGCCGTCAACCGGATCCAAGCTCCGAACACCGCCGGTGTCCACCGCATCACCTGGGGCCTGCGCGAAGCGGGCGTGAACCCGGACGCGTACCAAGGCGGCTTCGGCTTCCTCGCGATCCCCGGGCGTTACCGCGCCGTGCTCGTGCAAACCTTGAAAGGCAAGAAAACGAATCTCGCGGACCCCATCGAATTCGCGGTGAAGGCCGACCCGCTGTCGAACTTGAAAGGGGAGGACTACGCCGCGATCGGCAGTTTCAACAAGGACGTGCGCACGACGCAGCGAAAGCTCTTCGCGGCGAATGGCACGCTGACCCAAGCGACGGCGCGGCTCGACGCCATGCGCAAAGCGGCCAAGCTCGCGGATCGCGCGGACGATACGCTCGAAGCCGACTTCAAAGCCGTGGAGACCATGCTGAAAGAACTCCGCCGGCAGTTGAACGGCGATGCCTTCCTCGCGGAGCGTTACGAGAACGAAGCCATGAGTATCTCGGAGCGCCTCGGCTTCGCCGCCGGGACGCACACCGATGCGGTGGCGTTGCCGACGGGCAGTGCGAAGTCGGCGCTGGCCGATGCGAAGACCGAGTTGGCCGACGAGCTGGTGAAGGTTCGCGGGATCTACGAAAAGAACCTGCCGGCGTTGGATCAGAAACTGGACGCCATCGGCGCCCCGTGGTCGCCCGGGCGGTGGACGTTCGAGAAGAAGTGACCCGGCGAGCCGGCCGGCGTGAGCCGCCGGATTCTGCAAAGTTCGAGAATCCGGCGGCTTACGCCGGCCGGCTCGCCTTCAATCCGTGCCTTTCGGCTCCGCCAAAGCCCGGTCGATGACCGCCCGGATCAACCCGTCGCCGCTGGCGACTTTGGCGACAGCGTCCACCGGCAATTCGAACTCTCGGATCGCCGAAGCGGTCTCCGGGCTGATTGCGATCAACTTCACATCACCGCGATGCACCCGGCCGCGCAGGGTTTCGTCGAAGGCCCGCAACAAGGACCGGGCGATGTTGGAGCTGCTGAGCGTGATGAACTCGATCTCGCCGCGACGCAGGGCCGCGAACGCATCGCTCTCGATGTCCAATGCGTCGTGCTGCTCGTAGACGACGATGCTTTCCACGCTGCACACTTTCGCCAATTCCACGGGCAGCGTCTCCTTGCCTCGGTTGGCGCGGGCGAGCAGCGCCCGCTGGCCACCGAGTGAGGGTTTCAGCAATTCGACTAATCCCTCGGACGAATGAGAATCCTGCGGCACCGCGTCGGGTTTCAAGTGGTACTCGCGCAGCGCCGCCGCGGTCTTCGGGCCGACGGCCGCGATTTTCACCGCTCCGAGTTTCCGCAAATCCGCTCGGGTCAGCAGGCGTTTCAAAAACCCATGGACGCCGTTGGCGCTGGCGAAGATGAGCCAGTCGAACTCGGCGAGTCGATCGAGCGCGGCATCGACCGGTGCCCAATCGGCGGGGTCGCGGATTTCGATCGCCGGCAGCACCGAGGGCACCGCCCCGAGAATCTCCAACTGCCGGACCATCGTTTCCGCCTGATGCTTGGGGCGGGTCACCAGCACGCGTCGGCCGAATAGCGGGCGCTGCTCGAACCAAGAACTCGGTTGCCGATGCCGGACCGCTTCGCCGATGACGATCAACCCCGGCGCTTCCAACCCCGCCGCGCGGCGGACCGCTTCCAAATCGGCGAGCCGCGTCGTCACGGAGCGCATCTCGCCGAGGGAGGCGCGCTCGACGATCAGGGTCGGCGTCTCCGGGTCCATGCCGTGCTTCAGCAATTCCGCGACGAGCACCGGCAACCGGGCGATGCCCATGTACACGGCCAGCGTCCCGGGGAACTTGGCGAGCGCTTCCCAATCGAGCTTGTTGCTCGGCTTCTGCGGCAGCTCGTGCCCCGTGATGAACGCGACCGCGCTCGTGTGGGCGCGGTGCGTCAGCGGCACGTCCAAGTATGCCGCGGCCGCGAGCGCC
>JANOSQ010000890.1:0-6195 GCA_031415915.1 Fimbriiglobus sp.
CGATGAATGTCATGCCTTGATTCTTCGGCCTGTCAGGCCGGTTCTGTCAGCCCAGGTCGGAGTTGGCGGAGCAAACGGAGGACTGGGAATAGATATCAGACCCTGAATTCCGGCCTGTCAGGCCGGTTCATTGGCCGTGAACCGCCCTGACAGGGCGGGATTCTGACTCGCCGCTGCACCCAGGCCTCCGACGGCTGCGCCGTCTCCGACCTGGACTGCCAGAACCGACCTTTCAGGCCGGAAAACGGGTTGCCAGAATGAGAGGACACCATTCGGAGCGGGTCCGACAACGTTTCTGACAGTGCCAGAATCCGTTGGCGCACCCCACCGGCCACTTGCCCTTCCGCCCGCTCGCCGTCTCGGCTATCTCCCGGTTGGTTCTGCACGGATGCAGAGGAATGACGGTATGCGACTCCGCTTCGCCGCGGCGGCCACGATGGCCCTGCTGCTGACGATTCTCATCGCCCTGCGGCCGGCGCAAGCCCAGCAGCTCGTGCATCGGAACGGCTTCGCCGGGAAGGATCCGTTCTGGGTCCGCGGCGATGCGAACATCCACTTCGACGAGAAAGCCCAGAAGATCACCGACTCCGCGGCCCGCAACGCCACGACCTCCGAATACATCAAGATCGAAGCGAACCCGAAGCCCGGGGCCACCGATGCCGAGTTCGTCCACTACTACTACGCCACGCCGCCCAGCCCCGTGGGGCCCGACACCGTGGCCCGCGTCTGGGTCAAAAGCTTCCGCACGGGGATCCAACTCAAAGCCCGCATCGTGCTGCCGAAGGAGAAGGATCCGAAGAATCCGGACGCCCCGCTGACCACGCTGATCGTCGGCGACATCTCCACGAAGGCCCGCATGTGGCAACAGCTGAGCATGGGCGACGTGCAAGATGCCCTCGCCAAACACAAGCCGGTGCTCGTTGCGAAACTCGGCCGCCCCGTGGACATCACCGGCGCCTACATCGATTCGATGGTGCTGAACGTCTACGCGGGGCCGGGGGTCACCGAGACGTGGATCGACGATTTGGAAATCAGCCCCGTGTTGAAGCAGCCCGAAGCCAAGGACGGCAAACCGGGAAAGACGGTCAGCAACCCGAAGCGGAAGCCGCCCATCGTCGAGTTCTCCAACGGCGATCTGCTCGTCGATCAGCAAGAAGGCGACGGGCCGAAACCGTTCTTCATGCGGGCCGTGCGGCACACGAACACGCCGCTCTGGGCGCTCGACGTGGCCCGCTTCAACACCATCTGGTTCCCCGGCGAAGTGACCGACGAAACCTACGAAGAAGCGATCCGCGCGAAGTTCTTCATCGTGCCGTCGCTGCCGTTGCCGGCGAGCGATTGGGATCCCGCCCGGCCGAATCAGAACGACGCGGCCCTGCTCGAGAAAGACGCCGAACTCGTCGGCAAGCATCTGAAGCGCTTCCTGAGCAGCGACGCTGTGCTGATGTGGGATCTCGGTTCCGGCCGGACGACGGAACAACTCCGCCGCGTGGCCCGCGTCGCGGATGTGGTGAAGACCTACGACCCGCGCAAGCCCCGCGCCGTCGATCTTTGGGACGGGCACAACGCCTACTCCAGCTACGTCGACGCCATCGGCGCGCACCGCTGGCCGCTCTTCACGAGCCTGAGCCTCGAACGCTACGCGGAGTGGTTGGCCCAGCGCAAAGCGCTGACGTCGCCGGGCAAACTGATGTGGACGTGGATTCAAACCCACCTCCCCGAGTGGCTCATCAAGCTGCAAACGGGCGACGCCAACACCGAGAAGTTCGCCGACCCCATCGGCCCGCACCCGGAGCAAATCCGCGTGCTCAGCTACCTCGCCCTCGCGGCCGGATACCGGGGCATTGGCTACTGGAGCGATCAATTCCTCGCGGACAGCCACCACGGTCGGGATCGCCTGCTCGAAATCGCGATGTTGAACGCCGAAATGGAGCTGCTGGAACCCGTGCTGCTGTCGGCCAACGAACCGGTCAAGTGGCTTCCGACCAACAATCCGAACGTGCGCGTGGCGATCCTCCGCGGGCCGAAGGAAGTGATCGCGCTTCCGATCTGGCTCGGCAAGGACACGCAGTATTGCCCCGAACAAGGGACGCTGCCGAGTCTGACTTTCAAGGTGCCGACCGTGCCCGACGGGGCGACGCCGTGGCACATCACGGCCGCCGGCGTCGATGAAATCAAGGACGTGAAAACCGTCGTGGGGGGTACGCAGGTCAGCATCAGCGAGTTCGACACCGCCGCGGCCATCGTCTTCACCTCCGATCTCGGCCCGAAGGGAAAGGTCGTCCGTTGGCAGGACAACACCCGGCACAAGCTCGCCCGCACCGCCGCCAATTGGGCCCGCGAGCAAGCCGTGGCGCAGTTCAACAAGACGCTGATCACGCACAAGAACATCCTCGCCGCGGGCGGGCCGGACGTCCGCGAAGCCGCCGATTTGTTGAAAGAATCGAAGAGCGCGATCGACCGCGCGAGCCTGTACACCGATAACGCCCAGCCAGACATGGCCTACCGCGAAGCGCGCCGGGCGCTCCGCCCGCTGCGGGTGCTCCAGCGCGAGCATTGGCTGAAGGCGACCCAAAATCTCGACGTCCCTACGGCCAGCCCGTACGCCGTGAGCTTCTTCACGCTGCCGAAGCATTGGGAACTCGCGCGGTACATCGCTCAAACCCGGCCGGGTGGCAACAGTCTTCCGCATCCGGGTTTCGAGTTGAACGAGAAAGTCTCCGTGGAAGGTGCGGCCATCGCCTCGTTGCCGGGTTGGACGACGCGGCGGACGTTCCTCGATCCCGTCCTCGGCGTCGCGGCCATCGTGAACACCGATGCGGAATCGGTGGAGGACGCGCCCCCGCCGCGGTTGGACTTCGGCAAGGATCGCTTCCAACCCGGCCGGCCGGTGCCGACGATGGCCGACGCCGTGAACCAGCAACCGAAGCCGAACCTCGGCCGGCACTGCCTCAAGCTCACCATTCTGCCGGACCCCGTGAAGTTGGGGGTGAACGTCGTCCCACAAGCCCTCGAGCGCTCGTTCCTGGCGGTCGATAGCCCCTCGGCGGAGTTCGCGCCCGGCTCTTGGGTCCGCATCAGCTTCTGGACGAAAGTGATGGAGATGCGATCTTCGGCCGACGGCGTGGTCGTCTACGATTCCGCCGGTGGCGAACCGTTGAGCGTGCGGCCAAACGTCGGCCCGCGCTGGCAACAGTTCCACTTGTATCGCCAGGTGCCCGAGACGGGGAAGATCGGCATCACCTTCGCGCTCACCGGCTTGGGCTTGGCCTTCTTCGACGACATGAAGATCGAACCGATGATCCCCTTCGGCAGCAGCACGAGCGCGAAGCCCGTGGCGCCGGGTACCCCGCCGAAACCGCGCTCGCAAGAGGAAGACAAACGGCCGCTGCCGTTCCCCCGCCAAACCGACCCGCTCCCGCCGCCGCGCTTGGTGCCGCCGAAGAAGGACGTGCTCTCGCTGCCGCAAGTCGGGTATGTGAAGTAGGCCCGTTGAACTTCCGCCCCTCCCCGGCCACAATATCTGAGAATTGACATCTCTCGGAGATCGGCCATGTCCCACCCCGATGGCGTCGAGCGCTACGACGATGCCGAACTCCACGCCGAGTTCGTCGCCCTGTTCCCCAACGGATGGGCCGGCGCCGATGTGATGCGCGAGTTGGCCCCAACGAGTTGGGCCGCATCCCCGTTGGCCGCGGTATTCCACCCGTCCGCCGAGCAAGAGTTTGAAGAGACGGTGAGGATCCAGCGGAACCTCGGCAAACTCGGTCGCCGACCGGACGCGCCGCCGCCACCACCGGAACCGACGTTCGAAGAGATCGCGGCCGAGCACGTCGAGACGCCGCACGAGCCGGAGCGGGAACTCCAAGAACTCGTCGGACGCTGCCTGTGGGATGTCTTCTGCGACAACCACGATGTCACCGCGGACGACGGTCGGCAGCTCGATCTCGGCTCCATGCGAGCCGGCGGCGGATTCTTGGCGGAGGTGTTGAACAAACAAGACGGCCCCAAGCCCGCGCCGCGACCCGAGCCGCCCGAGTTTCTGATGAAGATGATGCGCGGGGATGGACCGCAGGACGAGAAGACCGCCGCGTTCATGGCCGAGATGATCAAAGAAATGGTCGGCGACGGCGGCTACACCTACCTCGACTTCTACATGGGTACGAGCATGGCGTCCGGCCGGGCCGACTTATCACCGGTGTACACGATGATCTTCCGCCGGATGTACGCCCGTGGCATGGATTGGAAGTATCACTTCCCCCGTTTGTACGCCGTCGATCTGCGACCGATCAAGAAGCAATTGGACGAGCAGCAAAAAGGGGACGATCCGGAGTGGGAGAGCTACGACCCGTCCGCGGCGTTCGAGGAGGATCAGGAGGAAACGAAGAAGGACGAGGAGATCGCCGAGTTGCGCTCCAAGCTCGACGAAGGCCACCAAGCCGCGGTCGAAGCCGCCCGCGACCTGCCCCCGCCGGCCACGGTGCGGGCATATGAGGCGGTGTACGGGGCCTTCCCGGAAGGTTGGCCCCCGGAGGCGTGACGGGCAGTCACCCGACCGTTGACACGGTCGGCTCGCCTTGTGCAACCACCGTCACCCCGGCCGCGGGCACCTCCACCGCCGTTCGCTTGTCGAGCGCCGCATTCACCTCGCGGACGTAACGCCGGGCCGAGCCGAACCACGGCTTCACCAAGTTGTAGTAGCCGATGTACCAGAGCGCCGCGACGCCGTCCATGAAGTCGATCTTCTTGCCTTCCTCGTACGAACGACCGTAATACGAGATCGGCACCTCGTAAGTGCGGGCCTTCGTTTTGCAAATCAGCGCCGTGATCTCCACTTCCATGCCGAAGCCTTTGCTCGTGAGCTTCAGCGGCTGGATGACCTCGGCCCGGAACGACTTGTAGCAGGTCTCGATGTCGGTCATGTTCCGGTTGGTCAGCAGGTTCGAGAGGAACGTGAGCAGCATGTTGGCGAGGTAGTGGCGGAAGTAGAGCACCCGCGCCGCCTTGCGGACGAGGAACCGGCTGCCGAAGGCGACATCGGCGAAGCCGTTGAGAATCGGGGCGATGACGTCCGGGATCTCGGCGGGATCATATTCGAGATCCGCGTCTTGGATGATGATGATTTCGCCGGTGGCGAGTTCGAGCGCCTTGCGGATGGCCGAGGTTTTGCCGCCGTTCTTGGGCATGGCGTGGAACTGGCACTTCGGTTCGTTCGCCACGCGGGCGCGCAGGATTTCGGCCGTCCGGTCGGTGGAACCGTCGTCGACGATGATGATTTCCTTGACCACGTCGCCCAATGCGAGGACGCGCGTGATAATCTCGGACGCCGTCTTCTCTTCGTTGTACACGGGGATCAGCACCGACAACTTGCCGGCGTGCAGGTGGTCTTGGTTCACCAAAGGATTCATCGGTTCGTCGGCTCCGGAGCAAGTTCGGGGAAGCGCGGGCGGATCACTTTCGCGGGCACGCCCGCCGCGATTACGTTATCGGGCAGGGGTTTTGTGACCACCGAGCCGGCGCCGACGATCGTGCCTTTGCCGACATCCGCGAGGATGATCGCGGCGCTGCCGATCCACGCCCCGGCCCCGATGGTGACGAGCTTTCGCTCGCCGCCCTGTTCGCGGATCGGCACGGTCGGGTCGTCGAAGGCGTGCGTCTGCCCGCCGCTGGGGATGTGCACCCCGGCCGCGAGCAAGACATCCCGCTCCAAGTGAACCCAGCCCAAATGGCAACGCGGGCCGACGTACACGTCCTCATCGAGGATAGCACCGGTTTGGGAGAAGAGCGTGCCGAAGCCGATTTCGGCCGAGGAGTGACACCGGGCGAGCACACGGGCGAGGAATGCGCGGCGGAGGAAGACACCGGGCAATCCGGGGAGCAAGGCGAAGGTTTGTGACGATCCTTCGAGCGCGCGATTCTTGCCGACGCATGCGGCGCTGAGCCAATAGAGCAGCAGCGCCGGCAGGATGCAGACGGTCGCCGATGCGTGGAGGATCGCTTTCGCGAGGGGTTTCATAGGATCTCACGCCGAGCCGCAACGTCGCAACGGCGAGTACCGAGGACGAATTCTATCGATTTCCGATGCTGTTTGTTTCGGCGGCTCGATGCGAGTTGGGCGAATCGGACAAATCGGTCCGTCTGCGCGAGCCTTGCAAGTGACGGCGGCGGCGATCACGATGACGGGCATGAGCGGCA
>JANOSQ010000891.1:0-1504 GCA_031415915.1 Fimbriiglobus sp.
AAGGACGGCGTGCCGGCCAAAGTGGCCTTTGTCGAGTATGATCCCAACCGGACGGCTCGGATTGCCTTGCTGCACTACGCCGATGGCGAAAAACGCTATATCATTGCCGCCGAAGGGATGAAGGCGGGCGACATCGTCCAGAGCGGTACGGGAATCGAGCCCAAGCTGGGGAACTGTATGCCCATGTCGGACATCCCGGCTGGTACGGTTGTTCACAATGTGGAAATGATTCCCGGCCACGGGGCGCAGTTGTGTCGTAGTGCCGGTTCTTATGCGACAATCAATGCTCGTGAAGGGGCTTGGGCACAGGTGACCTTGCCTTCGGGCGAAGTCCGCCGCGTGTCGAGCAAGTGTCGGGCGGTGATTGGAATCGCCAGCAATGTCGAACACATCAAGGTTCGGTTCGGCAAGGCCGGTCGGAATCGTCACCGGGGCATTCGGCCAACCACGCGTGGTTCGGCCATGAATCCCGTGTCGCATGCGATGGGCGGCGGTGAAGGCAAGCGGTCTGGTGGTCGCGATCCGATGAGCCCCAACGGCAAACTGGCCAAGGGTGGCCGGACTCGCAGCCGCCGGAAGAATTCCGCCAAGGCGATCATTCGCCGCCGGAAATCAGTACGCTATGGTCAGTTGAAGTAGTGGTGATCGAAGCTTGAAATTCCGGTTCCTGACAACAAATTACGTTGACCGAGTTGCATAGAGGTTTGTGATGGGACGTTCGCTAAAAAAAGGCCCGTATGTCGATGCCGGCCTGTTGGGCAAGATCGAGCGGCAGGAAATTGCCCGGACCAAGAATCCGATCAAGACTTGGGCGCGGCGCAGCACGATTGCTCCCGAGTTCATCGGTCACACGTTTCTCGTTCACAATGGACGCATTCATATCAGCGTCTATGTGACGGAAGAAATGGTCGGCCACAAGCTCGGTGAGTTTTCACCGACGCGAACTTTCCGTGGTCACACGGGTAAGGGCAACAAGAAGTAACACGGGAAACAAAAAGTAGCACGGGCGACACGAGACAGCACGGGCAGTAGCAGTTTAAATCGGTTCCGAGCACGCGACGCTGGCGGAGAAGACAGTCGGCGGTCAGGTGGGGTTCGGTGTACGCGGAGAGTTGGTCATGGCATTTGAAGCGACACATCGTTTTGCACGCATCGCCGCATCCAAAGTGCGTCCATTCGCGCAGTTGATTCGTGGACGGTCGGCCCGCGAGGGTCTGGATTTGCTGCGTTACGTCCCCAACCGAGGGGCCGCGATGCTTCGCAAGGTGTTGCGGAGTGCAATGGCGAATGCCGAAGACCGCGGGGCCCGCGACGTGGACAATATGCAGGTCATGATCTCCAAGGTGGACGAAGGCCCGATGTTCAAGCGTCTGCACGCTCGGGCACGCGGCATGGCGTATTTGATTCGACGTCGGTTTGCTCATATCCATGTGGTGATTGATGGCGTCGGGGCGAGTGCCGAAAAGCCGCAGGGTGAGAAGTCACGCGTCGAGAAGCCGGTTGT
>JANOSQ010000892.1:0-4917 GCA_031415915.1 Fimbriiglobus sp.
CAACAGGCACGAACAAGTCGTGCGGATAGAGGTAATCCTCACCGGACTCATCGACGACACGCACCATCCCACGAGACTCGGCCATCGCATCGGGGAGAGTGCGGTAAACCTTGCGCGCCTCCAATGAGACCGGATAGTCTCCGGCCGTCACGCAGAGCACAAAGCGAGTCGGGTCGTTGGTTGACGCCATGGTCATTCCTCGAGGAACCGTTTGATCTTCAGTTCTTCCGCCCGATCCCGTGGGCCTCGTACCAGTGCAACTCGGCCCTGCAGTCGCCGCCGTCGGCGAGCCGGATTCGGGCGGTGCCTTTTCGCTTCCGCCACCGGCCTGCCCCATAGACACGCCTGAGCCGCGGCAGTTCACGGATGGATGCGCCGGTGGCGAATGTCTCGACATCCGAGATTTCGCCGACAAGTTCAAAGTCCATTCCACCAGTTTCAGTGATCGGAGATGCGCCGTCAGGTGGATCGACAGTGAAACTGCTCAGGCCGGTTATGGCTTCGATGTCTGCAATCACGGGCGACTTCCTCGGCGATAAACAGCTATTCAAAGTCCAGAAGTGGGGCGAGCCGGAATTTATAGATGTCATAATCGAGAGGCAAACCCCCGCCGGGGGTGGCCTGTCTCACCCGGATCGAATCGGGTATGATGATTCCGAACGGAAGCTCTGCGGAGGATCGGTGATGGGGAAGCGATGGGCCGGGATACTCGCGTTCGGTGGAATCGCCCTCGCCTGCGGTTGCCAGCCCGATTCGGCGGCGCAGGATAGCAAAGGACCACCCAAGGTCGGGTTTGCGGAGGATCGCGTGCCGAAACCGGGCGATGCCAAGAGCGGCGTGGATGGCGACCGCGCGATGAAGTACCTCAAGCAACTCTGCGACATCGGCCCGCGCCTCAGCGGGTCGGCGGGCATGGCCAAGCAGCAAGAGTTGCTGACCAAGCACTTCGAGGCCCAGGGTGGCAAAGTCGCCCGCCAAGAGTTCGCCGCCCGCCAGCCGAGCCAACGGGCGGATGTCGCCCTCGTCAATTTGGTCGTCTCGTGGAACCCCGAACGCAAAGAGCGCATCATCCTCTGCGCCCACTACGACACCCGCCCGCAAGCCGACGAGGAAGCCAACCCGCGGAACTGGGCGAAGCCGTTCGTCAGCGCCAACGACGGAACCTCCGGCGTCGCCTTGCTCATGGAACTCGCCCATCAAATGAAAGAGTTCCCCACCGCCGTCGGCGTCGATTTCGTCATCTTCGACGGCGAAGAATACGTGTTCAACAAGACCGACAAATACTTCCTCGGCTCCGAGCACTTCGCCGACGACTACTCCAAGAAGTCGAAGGCGAAGAAGATCGAATTCCAATATGCCGCCGCGATCAACTTCGACCTCTTCGCCCACCCCGGCGCCAAGCTGAACATCGAAGGCCACTCGTGGGACAACGCCAAGGAATTGGTCATGGAAGTCTGGAAAGCGGCCGAAGCGAACAAAGCGAAGTCGTTCAAGTTCGGACGCGGCTTCCAACGCTCGACGCACGTCCTCGACGATCACGTCCCGTTGCAGAACGTCGGCATCCCCGCCATCGACATCATCGACTTCGATTACGAGGATTGGCACAAGCTTTCGGACACGCCCGACAAGTGCTCCGGCGCCCAACTCGCCGAAGTCGGCGGCGTGATCGCGACGTGGCTGAAGGGGAAGTAGGCCGTGCTCACCCCGGCGACCACCGCGCTGCTCCTCGCCGGCGGGTTGATCCTGTTCGGCCTCACCACGTCTTGGTTCCAAATCCGCGGTCGCCGGCGATTGAAGGCGCGGTTGCTGGTGCCGAGCGACGAAGCCGCCTACTTCGGCAAGCGGTATCGGCGCCGGCTCATCAACGGTGTGCTCATCTCCACCATCGGCGTGATGATCGGCGGCGCCTGGCTGACCGGATTGGAGAAACGGGCCGACGATCTGGGCGAACCCAAGGCCGGCGCCGCGGAGAACCCCGGCGAAAAACCCGAGATGACCGACGACCAGAAGATGTTCGTGCGCCTCTGGGCGTTCTACTGGGTCGTCGTGATGGTGCTGGTCTTCGTCGTCCTGTTGCTCGCCTTCCGGGACGCCTGGGCGACCCGCCGCTACGCCATGGGGCAGTTCGCCCACATCCGAGCGGAGCACGAAGAAAAGCTCCGCCGCGATCTGGCGGTCTACCGCCAACACCGGGCGAACGCCAGCGACGGCGGCAACCGCATCGGCGGGCACCTGCCGGAGGAGGAATAATGCTTCCACGACACGATAGCGGTATGCGGCTCTCGGAACGGATCAGAACGAGGTGAGCGCACCGGGAATCGGCGCCGAGCACCCGACTCACTCGCCCAACAACACCTCGCGACGCCGCAGTTCCTGGAGGCGTTTCATCCCGCCGCAGCGTTCCAAGTACCCGGTGAAGTCACCGACTCCGTGGATGTGCTTTTCCAAAAACTGCTCGTACACCTCCGAATCTTGCTCTGCTTTCAGCCAGCTTCGCAGGTGATCCTCGTCCGACGCGTACTCCCCCGGCATATTTCCGGGATAGCTTCCGTAAGGCACCTCGCAGACCGCGTCGACGCACAAGAAGGGGATTTGCGTGGTGTGCGGATCGCGGCGCATCGACTCGTGCGGCACGAGCCGTTCGCAGGTGATGATCAGCCGCTTGGCCGCGCGTGCGAGTTCCACATCGGCGACGGCGGTGCCCCGGAACCGGCAGTTGCCGAACCGGTCGGCCTCGTGGACGTGGATCGCCGCGACATCGGGATAGAGTGCCGGCACCGCCACGAGTTTCTCGCCGGTGAACGGGCAGACGATCGATTTCGCCGGGCTGTGCGTGTAGGTGTCGGTCCCCTGCATCGACCGCGTCGGCACATAGGGCACGCCCATCGACGCGGCCGTGAAACGCAAGGCGAGGGCGTAGTTCGACCATTCGACCGTTTCGACTTCGCCCGATTGCAGCACGCGCCGGGCCTGCGGGGAAAGCCCGCGCGCTTCGAGGCCGACGACGTAGGAGATGTCCACTTTGCAGAGGGTTTGCCCGCGACCCGTGAGGTTGCCTGCGCAGAGGAGTTGGAAGTCGTGGGTCGAGGTGTGGCCGGCGAAGCCGAGGTTCTGTTTCTTCTGCCGGAGGATTTCGTGGAGGATCGCCGTGGGGATGCGGTTGACGCCGAAGCCGCCACTGCAAAAGTAGGAACCGTCCGGGATGAAGCGCGTCACGGCTTCGGCGACCGACATCACTTTATCGACGAGCGCCCGCGGCTTTTGGGCGAACGCCCGCCGGGCCGCATCGGAACCGGGATCGGTGAAGAGGGGGTTCACTTTATTCGCCCACCTGCGAGAGGGCTTGGTTCATGACTTTGTCGGTTAGGAACATCCCTTCGATTCTCAGCTTTTCGATGAGCGGCCGGGCTGCGGGTAAGATGCCGTGGGATTTGGCGGACAAGATGATCCCGAGCGTACCCAAACAAGGCAATCCGAAACTTGCGGAGGCATTCCGAGCCGCACGATCATCGAGAATAACGCCACAATTGGGATTGGACAAAGCGAGTGTCAACACCGCCGATTCACCTGACCCAAGTCCTAAATTTGCGATCGTGATGGGTATCGGGATCATGGGGAGCACTTGCAGCCATTTCGCACTCGCAAGTGCTTGGACGCTCGGGTCGGTAATCCCACCCCGCGAGATTTCGTCAGCGGCTTCTTGCGGGATGACAATCCTTGGTCCCAGTAACTTCAGAAGCTCAAGTTGTCCCACTTTTCCCAACAAGATGATCGGTGACGCGTTGACGACCCATTGTGAAACCACGGCTGATCTCCTCGTTCAGCTCCTCCGAATCAATCGAGAATAACGCGACTTTTGCACGGGCGGCCGCTTCCAAGAAATGGGCGTAGCTCAACCCTGCGAGGCGAGAGGCTTGACTCGTGGACAGTTCACCCCGTTCGCAAAGCGAGAATGCCGCCGCAAGACGCACCGCATCGGTCGCGTTTCCGGTCGCGCTCAATCTGTATTGTAGATCGTCGGCAATTTGGAAGGCGACATCGGCCATGGCTAACTCCTATCGTTCCGCATACTCGCGCAGCAACGCTCGGAAGCGCGGATCTTTCCGGAGGGATTCGAGGTCGCGGTCTTGGATCATGTAGCGGAAGTCGCTGTAGCCGAGGGTGACGGCCTGCCGGAGGGTTTCGAGGGCCAAGTCGGGCTGCAGCATGAGGGCGTACCGGCAGGCCAGATTGTAATGGGCGTCCGGATCGTCCGGGCGGAGCTTCACCAACACTTGATCGATCAGCAGACCTTCCTTCAACAGCCCCTTGGTCGTGAGATTACCGGCTTGGGCGCGGAGGGCGTCCGAGTAATCCGGTATCCGCCGGAGCAAATCCCCGAAGAAGCTGAGTTCGAAATCGAGTTGCGAACGCTCGGCGAGTTGGGCGAGGAGCGTTCCCCGGTTGGATTCGGTCGCGGAAAGAGGACGTTTGCTCGGGTGGGGCATGGTGAGTCCTCATGTGGTGCCGAGTGCGGGGTGCGGACAAGATGAGGGGAATCGGCCCCGCAAACCCTTCGATGGGATTATACCCCTTCTCCGCGATAGGGCAAATGAGTTGATGCCGGGCCTTTGGAGAATCCCCGGCGAGGTTGTCGAAAGAACCGACTGCGCCGTGCGGAGCGCGAATGCCCGCGGTTCACTCGGTGGAGTTGCGGAAGTGACAATCTCGATCAGAGCCCGAGCGCCAGCGACGGGCCGCTACGAATCTGCGGTCGCAATCGCGCAGCCCGAAGTTCGCTCCAAGACCTCGCTGGCGCTCGGGCTCCGACTACTGAAGCGGTGGGGTTTGAATCGCGGGGAGTGAACGAGCGAGGTGGCGTCGCCGCATTCGCCGGATGAGCAGGATCGTTCCGACGATGGACGCGACGACGAACAG